>JBARIB010000656.1:0-7680 GCA_049799535.1 Allostellaceae bacterium
TCGCGTTGACCAGCCCAAAGGCTAGGTCACGCGAGCCGTGCAGGATGCGGAAGGCGATAGAGACCGTCAAAACCACGTCGCCCGGGGTAACCCGCCCGTCGCTCCAAAGATACAATGTCCAAGCCAGCATGCCCGCTGCCATCAGCCACACTGCGAGGTCGTGCAGAACGCGCAGGCGCTCGACATACATCAGGCTGCCGCAGTGAGCGTCTTCCTCATTTGTCAACAGCGCCTCAAACCGGTTGCGCTCGCGGGCTCGCGCGGAGAAGGCTTTGACGACCCAGATGTTGGAAAGTGTGTCGACCAATTCGCCTCCGACCTCGGCAGCGCGGTCGGCGTAGGACCGGTGGCGCGGCGCTCCGCGATGGCTGAACCACGCTAAAGCGCCACCAGTGAGCAAAACAAATGCGCTCAGTGCGGCGACCAGATGCCATCCGATCGTGGTGAGCATCGCCAGGGCCGCGCAGAAATCGGTACAAACCGGCACGATCGTGAACAGCCCGATCGTGAACAGCTGTTGCATCGAATCCCCGGTTCCGGACACGCGACCAGCTAGCGCGCCGCCGAGCCGATCGGAGAAAAATCGGCCGCAGTGGCCACTCAGATGGTTGAACAAGTCGAGCTTGGCTTCCTTCTTATCGACCAACATGGCGCGATAACCGAACCAGCTGCCCGAACGCCACAAAACGCTCTCGCCACCGACCAGACCTGCAAAGACAGCGAGACCCCACCAAACCGCTGCCGGATGATCTGGGGTTCCACTGATCGCATCCACGATAAGCTTCAGGCCATATTGCGATAAGGAGGCGAACGCGGCCGCGCCGATGACGGAGAGCAAGGCGGCCAAATGGAGAAACGGCCGCCGCTTGATGTAGTGCCAGAGAAACGCTGCCGACCGTCGGGGGAATTCTGCGGCCCCCGGTTCCTGGCAATTTCTCTCGGCGGGTTCGCTGCCGCAATCTTCCGCTCGCAGCCGGCAGACGAACCGCGTGCTACCTAATTGAGCAATTGTCATTAGCAGATACTCAGCTTTTGATGCAATAAAGTTAAAAATGCTTGAGCGCCAGATTCGCGTGGCAGTTGATCCAGTCTAACTAGCGTAGAGCATCCAATTCTCCACTTCGGGTGTCTGATGAATCGATGCGACTACAATGCCGTTCGACCGACAAACGTCGGTTGCGCTGTTAGTATTCCCGGACCGGCGCTCGATATCTGCATCTCACCTAGCGAGAATACGGAGGGCGCCAGCTCATGTTGTCACTGGGATGCGATGCCGCACCCGTGGTGATGGACCGTTCCCGCCCGTCGAGCGGTTAACGTAAGAAGCCGCTGCTGCGGCATTCTGACCGGGAGCCGAAATGCGAATTGCCCAGATTGCACCGCTGATCGAAGCGGTTCCCCCAAAACTCTATGGTGGCACCGAGAGGATCGTCGCCTACTTGACCGACGAGCTCGTGGCCATGGGCCACGAGGTCACTCTGTTTGCCAGCGGTGATAGCGTGACGACCGCAAGACTTGAAGCAGGCTGGCCGCGGGCGCTTCGCCTCGATCCGTCGGCGCGCGACTATATCGCGCCGTTGATCACAATGCTCGAAAGGCTGGTTCCTCGTGCAGGCGAGTTCGACGTGGTCCACCTGCACTGTGACTATCTTGCATACCCCATTTTGACTCGAGCCGGGGTGCCTTTCCTTGCTACCTTACACGGCCGACTTGATCTGCCCGAGCTGAGAGCTCTTTACGCCGCATATTCCGACGTACCAGTCGTCTCAATCTCGGATACGCAGCGTCAGCCGCTGCCCGAGGTCGGCTATCTCGCCACGGTCCACCATGGATTGCCTGAAGGGCTGCTTCGCCCAGGCACCGGGCGCGGCGGCTATCTGGCTTTTCTCGGCCGCATCTCGCCCGAAAAGGCGCCGGATCGCGCTATTCGGATTGCACAGCGGGCTGGCATAAAATTGAAGATAGCGGCCAAGATCGACCGCGTCGACCGAGAATACTTCAAAGCCGAAATCGAACCGCTTCTTGCGCAGCCGCATGTCGAGTTTATCGGCGAAATCGGTGATTGTGAAAAAGCGGAGTTTCTTGGCGAGGCCGCGGGTCTCCTTTTCCCGATAGCTTGGCCGGAGCCCTTCGGCCTGGTGATGATCGAAGCAATGGCCTGTGGGACGCCCGTCATCGCCATGCGCGGCGGTTCTGTCGCCGAAGTCATTGAGGAGGGAGTGACCGGCTTTGTGGTAGATGACGAGGCAGCTGCAGCAAGAGCTGCTGAACAGGCCAGTCGGCTGGACCGCGGTCGGATCCGCACCATTTTCGAGCAGCGGTTCACCGCGCGCCGGATGGCAGAGGATTACATTCACCTCTACCGTCACCTCATTGGCCACATGGCGTAATGTTCCGCGTCCGTCAGGCCTGGGCACCGGTTGTTGTGGCGATGGTCACACTTACAACGTGGAGTGCAACGTGGGGGGCTGACCGCGATGAGGGGTCTATGCACGGCGTCGTGAACACCGCACCGCTCGAGCATCTTTCGCCCGACCATGTATTCCGATTATTGGGGAGGGACGTGCTGAGCGCGACTGGCGAAAAAATGGGAAGGATCGTCGATCTGCTGTTCGAGCGTTCCGGCAAGCCCTGCGCCGCGATCGTCGATTTTGGCGGATTTCTCGGTGTGGGCAGCTGGAAAATTGCCGTTGATTGGAAGGCATTGCGCTTCGATATGGGCGAAAAGAAAGACGCTATTATCGTTGATCTGGGACGCGAACAACTCCAGTCCGCGCCCGAATACAAGGGAGCCGATGACAGGACGATCCCCGTTGTGACGCCGTCGCAATTTGGTCCCAGCGGGGCGTCTATCGAGCATCGGTGAGGTCTGGGATCAGCCGGGCGAGGCTGCCGAGGGCGTCGTGTGCTCTGCAATGACGCGCAGCCTGCGTGCCCTCGACTGGCTGAATTTTTTCGTAGCTGATTTCCAGACCGGGTTCGGCCCGTTCATTTCGGTTTATCTGACCGGTGTCGGCTGGACACAGGGCGCGATCGGCGCCTCCCTCAGTATCGGCACGATTGCCGGGATGGCAAGCCAGGTCCCGGGAGGCGCGCTCGCCGGTATGGCGCGTGACAAGCGGGTGGCGATTGCCGCCGCGATCGTCGCGACGATGGTCAGCGCGGTGCTCATCGCCTTGTGGCCTCACTTTTTGTCGATCGCATCCGCCGAAATCGTGCACGCCTTTGCCGGTTCCGTCATGGTCCCGGGGATCGCCGCGCTGAGCCTCGCTCTTGTCCATCCAAGCATTTTTGGCGAGAGGCTTGGCCGCAATGCGCGCTATGCCGCGATCGGCAATGCGTCTGCCGCCGCGCTGATGGGCATCTGTGGCTATTACTTCTCTGATCGCTCCGTGTTTTTTTTGACCGCGGCACTATGTTTACCGGCGCTCGCTGCCCTTTCGGCGATCCGTGCCGCCGACCGCGGTCCGCCCGAAGCGGCGGTGGCGACGAGAGCCCCTGCGGCAAAACCGCGACCACACCGCCGCCCATGGCAGTCTCTCAGCGAACGCGGGCTCCTCGCCTACTTCGCATGCGCCTTCTTTTTCCACCTTGCCAATGCGGCAATGCTGCCGATTGCTGCCGGCATGGTTACAAAGCGGGCGGGCAGCGGGGCCGCAGCGATAATCGCTGCCTGCATCGTTGGGCCACAGATCGTCACCGCGCTGATCTCGCCTTGGGCCGGCCGCGCCGCCGAGCGGTGGGGCCGCCGGCCGATACTTCTCCTCGGCTATTGCGCCTTGCCGATGCGTGGCGCGCTATTGGCCGGCGTTACCGATCCCTATCTAATCGTCGCCGTTCAGCTCTTGGACGGTCTGGGCGCTGCGGTGTTCGGTGTGCTGACACCGCTCATCGTCGCCGACGTGACCCGCAAAACCAGTTATTACACCACCGCTCTCGGCGTTATCGGTTTAGCGATCGGAGGCGGCGCGACTTTGAGCACCACTTTGGCCGGGATCGTTGCAGACCATTTCGGTGGCACAGCCTCGTTCCTGAGCCTCGCCGTGGTGGGGCTCTGCGCGACGCTTATGGTCGCGTTGCTGATGCCGGAGACACGACCCCTGGAATATCACTCCGCCGCCATTAGCGGCGCCAGAGGGCTCCCCGGTTTCTCCAGTTCGGCGGGCGGCCCTTGATCGACCAGCCGGCCATGCTCCATGACCAGCACGCGGTCGAAGGCCGCGGCGAGACGCGGATGGTGCAAGCTCCATACTAGGCTGCGACCGGCAAATTCGGACTTCAATCGTTCGAGCAATGTGGTTTCCGTCACCCCATCGAGTACTGCGGTTGCATCGTTGAGCGCCATCAGATCGGGCCGCTTCAGGACCTCGGCGGCAATCGCCAGCTTTTGCCGCTGCGCCTCAGACAAACGAGAACCGCCGGTACCCACCGGATAGTCGAGCCCGACCTCGATCAGAGTTTGGCGCAACCCGAGTTCGTCCAGCACCTCGGTCATCGCCGCATGCACGCGTTCGCGACTGCCGAATTCGCCGCGCACGATCGTGCCAAAGAGCACGTTTTCTTGCACGGACGCGGCCACATTGTAGCGGTCTGGGTCGAAGAACTCGACCGAACCCCGGAGCTCTGCCGGTAGGCCTGCGGCAAAAACGCGGTGCGCCTCCAGGATCCGCTGCTGGATATTCTCATCGATCAACTCGAGCGGGTCCCGGGCGGCCACTAATTTTAGGGCGAGCGACAGCAGCCGCTCGCGCGGGGGCTGCAGTAGGGCTTCCACCCCGGCCGCTTCCATCCGCTTAAGGATGCCCTCGTAGACCGGCAGATCGTCAGCGCTGATAAAGCTGAATTCTTCGAAGAACTCGTTCTCAGGGCGCAAACTCGCGAACAGTTCTATCATCATACGGGCGACCTGCGCGCCGATCTGGATAAGGTCGTGGGTTAAGCCGACTTTATCGAGAACGCTTTTCACATAGGCATTGCGGGCGAGCTCCTCGCCATCGAAAGCCGGCCCGATCGGCGTACCGAACAACAAGTTGACCGACACTGGAGAATTCGTGTTGTAGCGGTCGGGTTCGAAGCGCTCGACGAGTCGCGCAAGCTCGCTCCCGCTGAGACGTTGGGCCAGCAGCCGGCGCGCTTCGAGGATTCGCTGCGCCGCTCCGGCTTGACGGTCTGGATCAAGACGACCACGCAGCCCGAAGAGATGGACGTCCTCATCTAGTTCGACCAGCCGCAACACCTCGATAATGCGCGCCTCGAGTTCCGTCGCGCCACCAACCCCAGCCTGCCGGTAGTCAATCCAGTCGGCCGCGATGTCATAGTCGATGTTGCCAGACTTGCGGGCCTCTTCAGTTTCGCGGCTCCGCGATTGCCCCTCGCCCTTCTCGTCCGGTAACGGCTTCGGCCGATGGCGAAGCCCGAGCAGCAGATTGTCGCGTACGCTCGTCGAGAACAGGTAAGTGAGGGGGCCGACATAGCCGATGCGCCGCCCTGAAACGGCCAGCGGCATGGTGTTGATGTCAGTGTCGCCGATGGAGAGGCGGCCGCTCGTCGGAGTAACGAGGCGGGCCAGTAGTTGAGGCACAAGATTTCTACCGCTGTTGCTCTGCCCGACAACCGCTACATCACTACCCAGAGGAAACTGGAAGTTGATCGATTCGAGCAGGGGAATGCCGTCGCCATCGACCAGGTTCAAGTTGGCGGCGGTCACTTCGCCGCGGAAAGGCTCGACCTCTTGCGGATCTTCGAGCAGCAAGCGCTTGTCGAGCATCTCGGGAACCTGGAATTGCTCGACGACCTGCTCATACTTGATCGCCACGTCCTGCTGATTTTGATAGAAATCGAGAAGTTCCTTCCACGGCGACGATAGTTCTTTATAGGCTAGGAGCACAGCAGCCAGCGCGCCCCATGAGAGCACGCCCCTGATTACGAAATACCCACCTATCAAAAAGAAAATAAACGGCGTCAGATTGCCGATCAGATTGAACAAGAATTTTACGAAGAACTTGCGATTATAGATCTCGAATCTAATATCGTAAATTTCACCGAGCCGATGAGAGATGTCGGCGAGCTGGTGTGCGGCTGCGTCATTGGCCCGAATTTCGGCGCGTGCCGCGATAGTCTCCGCGATGCGGTCCGAGAGCCCGCGAACCTTGCGCACCCGTTCTCGCCCGAGCCGGCGAATGATGCGCTGCATCTTGGGAATGAGATAACCCTGCAGCGGGTAGAACGCGCAAGCGGCGGCTCCGAGCATCGGGTCCTGCACGAACATGAAGACGAAAATTGTCAGCAGAGTCCCGCCCTGCGAGATCGGCAAGGCGAAAGCGTCGCCGATAAACCCGCCGACCGGCTCGAGCTCGCCGGTCATCATCGCGATTACCTGACCAGTTGCAGTGCGATCGAAATGATGCAGCGGGAAGCGCAGTACCCGCTCATAGAGCTGGTAGCGCAGGCGGCGCAGCATGCGCTCGCCGACCTGTCCTTTCTTTACGTTCAGATGTAATTTAAACCAGCCGTTTATCAGAACGAGGGCTAGAAATATACCGCACAAAATCACCAGATAGAAAATTTGTCCGAATTCGATACCTAGGAAGTGCTGAGGAAATTCCTTCCCCGAAATAGCCTCATTGACGATCTTCTTTGGCAAATCGAGCGAATAATAGAGGAACGGAAAAGAGAGCAGAGTGACGAGTACGAGATAGACCTGTTCCCGCCAGCTGTAGTGCAGGATATAGCCGTAAACCGTCGCATCGAGCCGGTCCGCTTCTCGCTCCGGCATCAGGCGGCGCAAGAAGGAGGGAAGCGGCGGCTGGGCCGATTTCATCTTTGCGGCAAGGGTGCGGACGAATCCCATGAGCTGCTCTCTAGTCCTTCAGGACCGGCTGTTCGCATTGGTGCATCAACACCGACCCGGTTGGCGCCCTCCCAGGCAAATAGTCGCGCCAAACCATGCATAGGAGGGTCGCCCGACATTTTGACAGGAATTTGAATACCGGCGGAGAGTAAATCTGCCTTTAGCGGTACTCTGATGGGCTTGGCTGTACCCCGCCCGCAGAGCTCGATGCGCCCGCTCCCTGCCTCCGCCGACTCGGTCGCAGCTTTTGCAAATAAGCGAAAATTAATCATTTTGACCGATGGCACGCAGCTGCAACTGATGGTAAATACTGTTCATACTCCTTCGATCGCCAAGACTTTGCGCATGCTGCTCTCGTACCGTAAAGGGGGCCTAGAACCCATCCGAGCAGCGCGAGCGGGTCTGCTGGTCGTAGCGTTAGTGGGCTCGCCAGCGAGCGCCGCGCAGGCCGCCTTGTCCGAGACCAGCCCCGGGTCACCCGTGGAGGATGAAGAGCCGGCGAATGCTTCCGCAATCACAACCGGCATGTATTCGGCGATTGCATCCCTCGCGAGCCTGCAGGCGAACGCCCCGGCAGAAGGTCGCGGGCTCAGCGACATCCAGATTGCCTTCGGCGATACGCCAACCTCGTTTATTGTCACGAGCAGCCCTGCTGCGTTCATAGATATCAATTCAGCGGGCATGTTCACGATAAACCCCGGCCCGATCGGCGATTGGGCCGCAGCTTTCTCGATAAACCAATTTTTTTGGGCTGCGGCCGAGACGGGGTCAGAGGGCGGTCGGCCAATAGACCTGATTATTGAGCCCTTCGACAATGGCCTAAACTATAG
>JBARIB010000657.1:0-2093 GCA_049799535.1 Allostellaceae bacterium
CGCCGCCGCCGATCTCTGGGAATTGCGAACGGGACGCCGGCAGGAGGTCGCAGTCGATCTGCGCCAAGCCGTCGCCTCGCTGCGCAGCGGTCATTATCTGCAAGTGAGCGGCACCAAGGTCAGAGGCGAGCGCAATCCGGTGATGGGCATGTATCCGGCGAAAGCTGGCCGCTGGAGCTACATCCATGCCAACTTCCCGAACCATCGCGCCGCCGCGTTGCGCGTACTCGGCTGCGAGGAAAACCGCGAGGCGGTGCGGCGCACAGTGGCGAATTGGGACGCGCTCGAGCTCGAGGAAGCGATTATCGCTGCCGGCGGTGCCGGCGGCATGGTGCGCAGCATGGCCGAGTGGGCACAGCATCCGCAAGCTGTGGCGATCGCCTCGTTGCCGTTGCTGGAAATCCTCAAGATCGGCGACAGCCCGCCGGAGAAACTACCCGAGGGCAACCGCCCCTTGTCGGGTATTCGGGTCCTCGACCTGACCCGTGTGCTGGCCGGTCCGACCTGTGCGCGCACCCTGGCCGAGCACGGCGCTGACGTGTTGAAGATCACCGCCCCGCATATCGCCGCACGCGATGATCAGGAATACGACACCGGCCATGGCAAATTGTCGGCGCGGCTCGATCTGCGCCAGCCGAAAGACCTCGATACGATAAAGGGATTAGTGCGGGAAGGCGACGTGTTCAGCCAGGGCTATCGGCCGGGGACGCTCGCCAATCGTGGGCTGTCGCCCGAGGAACTCGCGGCGGTGCGCCCCGGCCTCGTCTATGTCTCTCTGTGCGCCTTCAGTCATAAGGGACCGTGGGCATCGCGCCGCGGCTTCGACACGGTGGTGCAGAACGTCAGCGGCATCACGACGCGGCAGGGCGAGCTCTTCCCGGGTGCGGAGCCGGGGCCGCAATTCTATCCGGTATCGGCAATCGATTATCTGACCGGCTATCTGATGGCGTTTGGCGCGATGGTGGCATTGGCGCGCCGCGCCAAGGAAGGCGGCAGCTGGCTCGTCCGCATCTCGTTGGCGCAGACCGGCCGCTGGCTGGTCGATCGCGGCGAGGTGCCCGCCGCAGCTCTGAAGGACGTGCCGAAGGAAATCCCGCAAGCCGATATCGACCGCTGGTCGATCGACAGCGACACGCCGGCCGGGAAGCTGCGTCATCTGGGGCCCACCGTGCAGCTGTCGGAGACGAAACCTTACTGGGCCCGCCCCTCGGTCCCGCTCGGCCACAACCAGCCGGTCTGGCCCGCCCGCGCCGCGTAATACCCGTTCCGCCTGGAGCCGTGCTCCTCAGCGACTCGATTCGCGCATAAGTCTTATTGCGTCGGGCAGGGCGTGCTCTCTTTTATCCATTGTTTGAATGCCTGGACAAACTCTGCGTGGCTTAGTGGCGGCTTTGTCCGCTCCTCGCCATTCGGCCGCGTGCCGGGATTGAATGACCAGAGGACGAGCGGCTCGGTCGTGATGTGATGCAGCAGCTGGTCCGGCGTCCGGTTTCCGTTCTTAGTGATGTCCAGCAGGCTCGCGCAAAGCTGGACGCCGGTGAGCGGCACGCCAGGTTCCGATTCCCAAGCCATCGAGGCCGGCGCCATAGCCCAAAACGGCTGGCCGGGATTGATGTCGGGGTTGGTGGTCCCGGGAATGCCGGTCACCGGATCGTTCTTGCTCCCGTGGCAGAATGTGCAGTGCTCAAAGTCCGTTCCGGTTCCGATATAAACAGTTCCGGTTTTTTCTGCCGTTGGGAATTCTACGACGTCGCCGCGAAGCACGGTGTAATAGTGCGGATGACGATCGTCGCCTTGGCGGGGATAGTCCTGCGGATAGCCTGCGTTAGTCGCCGGATTGAACAGGTAGGGGTCTAGCTTGGGACTCGCTACCGGATGGCAATTGATGCACCTCGGGGAGGTCAGAACGGAGTAAATGGCTCGCCACGCCGGTGTTCCGCCGGTTACCGGCTTTGCAGGCGGCTCACAGCTTTGGGGTTCACCAGGGCCACATTTGAAGACGTTGGTCTTCAGATAGTCGGCGATCATCTCCACTTCTTTTTCTGTCAGCACGCCGGGGTAGAGGCGCGGCATCGGCGGTGGCACGGTCGCCA
>JBARIB010000658.1:0-1845 GCA_049799535.1 Allostellaceae bacterium
CAGGCCTGTCGCCACCTCGACGCCGGCGGCCACCGCGACCCACATCGCGCCTTGTCGCTTGTTCACGAGATCCTCTTTATCGGCGGGTTTTGTATAAGCCGTTGCTTCGGCTTTAGTGGCCGGTGGCGCCCGGCGGCGGGCACTGGTTGAGGGGCGGGACCTTTCCGTTGAGCTGGACGGCCAGAGCAGCAGCCGTGCCTACAGGGGCGCCGACATAGATCGTCGAACCCGTTTTGTTAGTCGCGGTGGCGCCTTTGCAATATTTGAAGAAGGAGTTGTCGCATGGGTAAGGCCCAAGGATCTGGTAGCTTTGGGCGTTGTCGCCAGTGGACTTGGTGATCGGGCAGGAACAGATGATTTGTCCTTTCGGCACCGGTTTGTCGAAGCCCGGGAACGTCGTCTCCTCGGTGCTTCTGAAGCACAGTCCGCCGTCGCACTGAGCGTAGGCGCCGCCCTCCTCGCCCTGGCAGGTGTAGACCGCGCCGCCTCCCTGCGGAGAGGCGATCGACTCAGGCAGGCTGTAGGTGCTGACCATGTATTTGTTGGCTGCGCCGGCAGCGTTGATCGAACAGACGTCCTCGTCCTTGCCCATCGGGAACGGCAGGCTGATGCTGTCGCCGTGCTTCACGTCGCACTGGCAGTAAGCGACGCCGTCGAACACATTGCAGCGCGCTGCGGCGCAAAGCGCGTAAGTCTGATCCTTGCAGACCTTGAATTGCGCGCCGGCCATTACGTCGAGGAGCTTATCGAGGCAACCCTTGGAAAGCTGGCCCATTTTGTTCTGTACACAGCTCTTGATGCGTAGGACATCGGGCAGCACGTCCGAGCAGAGACTCCAGATGTCGCCACCGCATGCTCGGATGATCCCCAAATCCGCGCTGAAGCCCTCTTGCGCCATCGAGGGGGCGGCCGCGCCCGCTATCAACATCAGCGCAACGGTCAACCCTGCGCCGGTCGGCCGCGTTCTCGCGGAACAAAGTCTTGACCACATAACCATTGCTAGCTCCTTATGATCTCTGACGACCTGTCAGCGGGGAAATGAGGTTTTTCTGGCATATCAGGATCGCATGGGCTGTTACCGCCTGTCCTGCGCCTTCTCGTAGGCTTCCCGGAGCCGCTTCTCGTCTTCCGGCGTCAGCTGCGGCGGCTCGACCGAAATCGTCAGTTTGTCGATCTTGCCGGTGAATTTGAACGGCACCTGGTAGTCGCGGTCATCGACCGGCGTACCGGTGTCGGCGCCGATATCGAAGGTCTCGTCCCATTGCAGGATCAGCGGGACGGTGCGCTCCATCGTCTGCGTCGCCACGACGTTACCATCGACTTTTAGGACCCCGGTGCCGCTGCGACCGATGCCGCTGATGTTGTTGAACGCCAAAGTCGCAAAGCCGAGCCCGTCATATTTGAAGTCGAACTCCAGCGTGTGTTTGCCGGGCGACAACGCCCCCGGTCCCTCCCAGCGCACCCGCTTCACATCGAGCAGGTTCCACAAGAACACCGGCTTGCCCTTCAGTAAGTACATGCCGTAGCCGCCGAAGCGTCCGCCATTGGTGTGGATCATGCCCTCCGGCGCCCCCCTGCGGAACCGTGATCTCTGCGGTGATCGTGTACGAGGTATTGAGCAGGCTCGGCGCGTCGCCGTGCGGGATGCCGGTCACCGCTTCGCCCGAATAGGTGAATACCTTCCTGCCGGCCGTCGCATTCGGGCGCGGCGCCACCAACCGTGTCGCCACCGACGCATCCAACGGCAAGACCTGATATTTGGCGAACTCGGCCCACATCAGTTCCTGCATGTCCCGGAGCTTCTCCGGATACCGGTCGGCGACGTTGTCGTATTGGGTCCAGTCG
>JBARIB010000659.1:0-2384 GCA_049799535.1 Allostellaceae bacterium
ACAGAAGGGTCGCTAATCTACCGCTGTGTATTTCCAATCGATCGCGTGGCTCTTGCGGCCGGGCGGCATCGCTCTCAATCACGGCATAACGACCACCGACCGCGATGGGCATGCGCAAGGGCCGCCCGGAGGCGAGTTTGTCGACCGTCTCGTTTTTCCGGGCGGCGAGATGCTGTACATTTCGCGCGTCCTTTACGAAATCGCTGGCGCGGGCCTCGAAATCCTCGATATGGGGGATTTGCGCCCGCATTACCGGCTGACCTTGCTGCATTGGGCGCGCCGGCTCGAGGCGCAGCGCGAGAAAGCAATCGCCGCCGCCAGCGCACAGCGCTACCGAATTTGACGGATGTTTATGCCCACAATGGCGTACGCCTTTGACCACGGCTGGCTTTCGGTCTGCTAGCCCCTCGCCCAGAAAAACTCGACCGGGCGCATGGCCCCACGGCCCGTCGACCCGCCGGCATCTATATCCCAGCTGAGCCTGTGTCGCTCTGCAAGTCGGGGCGAACTTTGATAACCTAACGCGTTGACGCGCATGCGGGTAGGGGCGAGGAAGGTTGCGCCGATCGGTCCGGAGGGGTTAAGACCCGCCGTCACTCAGCAAGGAGAAACGGCCGTGGCGCGAGGAAGCGACCAGCACAAAAACCCGAAATCGAACATCGAGATCGCGCAGGCCGCGGCGATGCGTCCGATCGCCGAGATTGCCGAAGAGGAACTCGGGATCCCGGACGAGGCGGTGTCACCCTATGGCCGGTACAAGGCGAAGATCGCGCTCGACTACATTCGCTCGCTTCCCGAGCGCGCTGGCGCAAAGCTGATCCTGGTCACCGCGATTACTCCGACGCCGGCCGGTGAAGGCAAGACGACGACTTCCGTCGGGCTCACTGACGGGCTCAATCTGATCGGCAAGAAGTCGATGCTTTGCCTGCGCGAAGCGAGCATGGGCCCCTGTTTCGGGGTCAAGGGCGGCGCCGCCGGCGGCGGCTATGCGCAGGTCGTGCCGATGGAGGACATCAACCTGCATTTCACCGGTGACATTCACGCGATCGGTGCCGCCAACAATCTGCTCGCGGCGATGGTCGACAATCACATTTACTACGGACTCGAGCCACGCATCGATCCGCGCCGGGTCAGCTGGCGCCGCGCGATGGACATGAACGACCGGGCCTTGCGCTCGATTGTCTCCTCGCTCGGTGGGGTGGCCAACGGCTATCCGCGAGAAGACGGGTTCGACATCACCGCCGCGTCGCAGGTCATGGCGACATTTTGTATGGCGAGCGACCTGCAGGATCTGCAGCGACGGCTCGGCAACATCACTGTCGGGCAGACGCGCGAGCGCAAGGCGGTGCGCGCGGCCGATGTCAAGGCCGCGGGATCGATGGCGGCTCTACTAAAGGACGCGATTGCGCCCAATCTGGTGCAGACACTCGAGCACAACCCGGTCTTCATCCATGGCGGGCCCTTCGCCAACATCGCGCATGGCTGCAATTCGGTGATCGCGACGACTTCGGCCCTGAAGCTCGCCGATTACGTGGTCACCGAGGCCGGTTTCGGCGCCGATCTCGGGGCGGAGAAATTCTTCGACATCAAATGCCGCAAAGTCGGGCTGAAGCCCGATGCGGCCGTCGTCGTCGCGACTGTTCGCGCCCTGAAGATGCATGGAGGGATGGCGCTGGACCAGCTTCGGAACGAGGATGTCGGGGCGGTTGAACGCGGCTTTGCCAACCTCGCCCGGCATCTCGCCAACATCCGCCAGTTCGGCGTCCCTGCGGTCGTATCGGTCAATCGTTTCAGCGCCGACACAGCGCGTGAGCACGAGCGCCTGCAGGAATTGTGCGCGGCAGAGGGTGTCAAGATCGTGATCGCCGACCATTGGGCGCAAGGCGGAGAAGGTGCGGTCGAGCTGGCCCGCGCTGTCGCTGATCTCGCCGAGAGCGGGCGTGCGCAGTTCCGTTTTCTTTATCCCGACGACCTGCCGTTGTGGGAAAAACTTCGGACCATCGCGCAGCGCATCTACGGCGCGCGTGACATCGAGGCCGATAAATCGGTCCGCGACCAATTTGCCCAATTGGAGAGCGACGGCTACGGGCACTTCCCGGTTTGTGTCGCCAAAACCCAGTTCAGCTTCACGACCAACCCCAGCGCCAAGGGCGCGCCAAGCGACCATATGGTGACTGTGCGCGAGGTGCGGCTCTCGGCCGGCGCCGAATTTGTCGTCGCGATCTGCGGCGATATCATGACATTGCCCGGCCTGCCGCGAGTACCGGCGGCGAACAATATTGAAGTCGACGCCGAGGGCCGCATCACCGGGCTCTTCTGATCCGGTAGATCGCTGAGCGAAGACTGGCATCCGCCGTTCGGGATGATAGCGACCCGTGCTGGTC
>JBARIB010000660.1:0-3259 GCA_049799535.1 Allostellaceae bacterium
CACCATTGCGAGCTTGGTCTTCAGCGGCGCCGTCGCGCGCTACGCCGATATCGGGTTCATCTTCTCTCATGCCGGAGGCACGATGCCGTTCCTCATCGAGCGCTTCGACAGGCTGGCGCTGAACCCGTCCACGAAGGCGCAGCTTCCCCGCGGGGTACGCCACGAACTGGCCCAATTTTACTACGACACGGCTCAGTCAGCGAACCCGTCAGCGCTCTCCTGCCTTTTAAAGATCGCCCCCGTCTCGCAAGTGCTCTACGGCACCGACTTCCCGTTCCGTACGTCGATCGAGCATGTCGAAGGGCTCAGGACCTGCGGCTTCTCGCCGGCCGAGTTGAGCGCCGTCGAGCGCGACAACGCGCTGCAATTGCTGCCGCGCCTCAGAAGATAAGACAAGGCATCCGATGACCAAGGAGCTCGGCGACAAGGCCCCGAGTGCTCGGGCTGGATCGTCTGACGAACGACGTGAAGCGCTCGGCGGCGTGCTGTTCGGCAGCGGACGAGGATAAACTTAACCGCAACGTCGCTGAGCGCCGTCGTGATGCTTCATTTGGATGCCCGCTGCATCCGCCAGGAGACCCAGTAACCGCGGTACTTTCCTTGGACGACGCAGCCGTAGCACCACGAGATGGGCGTAATCGGTCTGCACTAGTCGCTGCGCGGTATCGCGGCGCCGCCGCTCTAAACCTCGCAGCACTTCCAACCGCGAAAGCTCCCCATCGCGCATCAGCCGAGGCGTCACCCCTGACAGGCGATCGATCCGGGACCTTCGCGATGTCGGTCAGCGGCAATTGGCGGCTGACCTTCCGCTTCGAACACGGCGAGACCGGCGACGTTCTCGAGGTCGATTTCGCGGATTACCACTGAGACGAGCACGATGGCGACGACTAGGAAGCGAACGCGACGGCCGAGCCTGCCGGGCGAGATCCTGGCCGAGCTCTATCTGGGGCCGCACGAGATCTCAATCGCCAAATTCGCCGAAGCCTGTGGGGTGACCCGCAAGCACATGAGCGCGACGTCAACGGCCATGCGGCGATCACCGCGGAGATGGCGACGAGGACACTGGCCTAGCGAAGTGCAGGCTGCGGCGGCTTTGCCCCAACAATGAACACGAACGGCTCGTTGGGGAAAAAGTCCCGGGCGGGAACCAGGCCGGAGGCAGAAGAAATTATAAGATCGGTGCCCATGGCGAGCGCCTTAAAAATGCTTCTGCGCGAACACGTCGGCGGCGGAAACCAACTTCGCCAGCGTCTCGACTAGCCACGCAAGGCGGCATTGGGTGAGGTTTGCGTCAATCTTGAGCTTCGTAGCGGGAGCAATCTTCCAGTCCGGCGGAGGATCAGGAATGGAAGTGCCCAATGACGCGTAAAACGCACGACCTGGTGCGGTGCGATGAGCAAGTATATTTCGGAAATTATCCCATTGCGTGAACATTGGATCGGCGATCGCCTTGGTTAGCTCTGTTGTTATTGCTTCTTCAGGAAACGGCCTTGCAAACACGCCAGCAGTGGTTTTACAGCCGATGCCTTTGAGGTGGCCGGGCTTTTGCATCGGAAAATGAGTGGCATTAATCTGAGTTGCGGCTGTGTGCATAAAGAAGCTGAAGCTATCAAGAACGGAATAACCTGAAACAAAAAACCCGAACAATGCCCGCTCCTGTTGGTAACGTTCGATGAGGGGCGGCGAATCTCCGAACGTCTTAATGGAGTGCGTGAATTCGTCCGAGTAGTCGGCGCACGCCTTCAGGCGGTAGCGAACGCCATTATGACTGCCCGCGAGGTGTTCCAGCGCCAATGACCCGATTTGCACCCTGGCGGCGACGCGGCTTCTGACCTCATCAAAGAGGTCATCTGGAAAGGCAGACGGCAACGTGAGACGGAAGGGCTGGGATTGTCCGGACATCGACCGCAAGACAATCAGGTGATCGCCGATCGCTTCGGCAAGGGGACGTGCCAATTGTTATGGCTGCGTCTTTAGACTTTGATCGATGGCCTGAATTGCCAGGTCGATGCTGTACCCGATGAGAATTCCAGAGTTCACCAGTATGTTCGTATCTACCTGCTGTCCGTTTACCAGCAATTGTGCGGTGTCGTTTCTATAACCCTTGACAACGCCAAGTATTTTATAGGTGTGCGTCGAAAACTTCCAAAATAGAATGGGTCCGCCGGAGAAACCGCGGTTATTAAACCCGTCAATGTAGTATACGACAGCATCGGGATTAGTTGCGTCGATGGCTGACATTGTTCCCCTTTTGATAAAAGGCAGCACCACGCTGCCGCTGCCCTTGATAGTCACGTGACTAGCCAACCCGAACGGGTAGCCTATAAACCAAAGCTGCTGACCTAGGCTCACCCCGCCAGTATCTCCCGCCGGCGCTATGTCGAATGGTCGGGTGGCTTTTTCGGCAGTTTCAAACACAGCAATGTCAACGTCGCTCGATGAAGGATACAGGGTTTTGACGGTGTAATAGTCTTGCCACTGGCCACCCTTGTTTATTTGGATGATGGCGTCTTTGTCGGGTACGTCTGTGACTACATGCCGTGCGGTGACTAGATAAATCTTGCCTTGGTGATCGATGGTGAAAGCCGTCCCGGCTTCGTTTCCTACCTTGATGAATATCGTGCGTGAAAGTATTTCGGTTGGCACGGCGTCTTGCGCGCGCGCCGTGGCCGGACGATACCAAACCGCCGCGATAAGCAACGCCACTCCAAGACGTCGGTTCATCTAGTCTTTCCTCCGTCCCTGGTCCCGTTGGGATTTTGCTCTCGGCCAAGACGGGCAGTTTCGGCCCAACGACTACGGTGCTCAATGGGGATTACGCCTCGGGGGTGGATGACGCCTTTTGCGTTTCCTGAAGGTATTTCATTCGACTGGTGGATTTTGAACCTGACTTATGAAAGCGAAAAACTTAGCGAATTCAACGGGCCTCTGGAACGACCGAAAATGTATAACTTATGAAAACGCCGCGTCGAGCCGGATGCAAAGTCGCATAACCTACCTTGGACTAAGCCGCTCGCCGGCAATACCACCGGGAACCGCATCGTTTGCCTCTTGCATTCCACCGTAGGCGCCTTCACCCTCGCTCGATTCTCCATAATGGCCATGCGGCCGGTGACAGCTGGCCGTGGATGAACTACCGGCGAACGAGCACAGGGGAGGGAACGCTGATGACTAGGCTCATGCGCATGGGCGCCTTGATGGCTTTGGCATGCCTGGTCGTGTTGAGCGCGACCGGAACCGCCTTCGCTTGGGATCGCGG
>JBARIB010000661.1:0-3554 GCA_049799535.1 Allostellaceae bacterium
ATCATGTACAAATAGCCGAGATAAAACATCGGCAAGTCGCGCGGCAGATCCAGCCATCCCACGCTGTAAAACAACGCGAATGATGCCACGACCGCGGCCAGGTTAGAGGCTACCTCGAGCAGACAGCGCGCCAGGAAAAGATCGAAGATCGTCACCTGCCGATGATAAAGCAGACCTGCGTTGACCCGCACGAACAGCAGCATCCGACTACCAAGATGCCGGAACAACAAGATCGGCAGATAGCCGCTCCAGAGGAATGGCATCAACGCCACACCGTGTTCATACGGGGCTCTGACCGCCGACCAAACCAACAACACCGGAACGGCAAAGATTAAAGGCTCGAGAAGGATCCAGCCAAACCCAAGACCTTCGCGACCAAACCGAGTATAAATTTCCCGGATCAGAAGAGCGCCGACGACGCGCCATTGCGTAGCAAGATCTTCGCGAAATTTGTGCAAAGTTCGAACCTGACGCTAGCGTGCGGAATGCTCGCGAACATTCGCGACGAGCAACCAAATCAGCCCATAGGCGAGCATGCACGTGGCGAAGACGGTGACAAACGAGACGATACGCTTCGGATAAAGCGGGTAATCCGCGAGGTTTGGCTGCGCAATAGTCTCAAGATAGAGCTGTTGCCGCTGCGCTTCGATGCGCGCTGCCTCCAGCGATGTGAACGCCGACGCCAACGCCTTTTCGGCAAGCTGGCGCTGGAGGTCCAAGCGTTCATACTCGGTAAGCGCCGCGACGACGGAATCGGCCGCGCCGCTCAGCTTCGCCCGCTCCTCGGCGATTAGCTTATCAAGCGAGGCGATGCGCGTTCTGACCAGGGGGATCTGCGGGCTATTCGGCGAATTATTGAGGAGCTCCCCTAGCTGTGCCCGGGCGTTGGCCTGCGCCGAATTCATCTGCCCGATCAGCTCCAACACCCCCATGGATGCCGATTTCGGATCGAGCATCTTTTGTTTGACGCGATAGGCGGTCAGCTCGGTCTGGACATCTGCAATCCGCTGCTCTGCGCTGTCGACCTCCCGACGCGCCGTATCGAGGGCGTCTCGGCGCGCCCGCTCATTCAACTCATTGATCAGTTGCTCACTATAATTTAACAGCGCGCTGGCGAGCGCATAGGCGTCGTCCGGGCGATAGGCCTTGACCCGCAGCGCCGTAACGCCGGTCGAGGTGTCGGTTTCAACCGAGACAAAATGGTCGTAACGCCAGAACAGCGCCTCGAAATCTTTACGCCAAAACAGGATTCCCGGAAACCGCGTAACGAAATCGCCCTCGGCGCGGTCGAATACCTTCCGGAGGTCATTTTTCTCCTCGAGTTTGCGAACCGCGTCGCGAGACATAATGAAGTCTTCGACAGCGCTGGTGTCTTCCGCCGCCCGACCCAACCCCGTCGATTGAAGCAGCGCGCCGATCCCGCTTGCTTGCACCTGCTTCGGGCTGCGCACGATAAACTTTGCTTCCGAGAGGTAGAGATCCGAGGCGATTGCGAAGTAGTACACGCCAGCAACGAGCGTTGGTAGCCCCACAATCGCCCAGAACCAGACGTTCAGCGACCGGAAAAATCGCCGCGTCCGGCCGCCAGCACGTGGTCGCACAGCGACATCGGCGGTAGCCGCGCGGGCGACGGGCTGGACTCGATCGAGCTGCCTAACTTCTGCCATTTGGACGATCCGACTGATACCCGATGATTAACTGGTTAGCGGAAAATGTCCAGGCTAAGGCAAGCTCGTAGGGCTTGGACGATTGTGCGTTGGCGGGGACTGCAGCAATTCTATCGGTCTCATAAGCAAAAGGGAACGGATAGTCGATTGACTTCGCTCGGATGCCAGCATCGGCACCACCCTTCAGGACAGTCCGGCATACAGCGCCGCGACCCGCTCACGATAGCGGTCGACCGAAAATTTCGCAGCTTGTCGCGGGCCGCGCCGTCTGAGCTCGCCGCGCAGATCGGCGTCATTGACGATCGTCGTAATCGCCCGCGCAATCCCGTCGGTATCATAGGGGTCAAACAGCAGGGCAGCCTCGCCGGCGATCTCGGGAAGCGCGGATTCGCATGACGCCACAACCGGCGTGCCGAGCACCATCGACTCGAGAACTGGCAGGCCAAAACCCTCATAAAGCGACGGGAAGACGACCGCCCGCGCGCCGCGGATCAACGTCACCAGGTTCGGTAAGCTGACATAATCTAGGCGATGAATGCGTCGCCGGGACCGCTCAGTCGCCTCATTGTTCTCCACCCCCGCGACGAGCAATTTCGTCTCGACTTCGTTCTGCCAACCCCCGGCGACCACCAGAACCAATGGCACATCGACACCCGAAATCACATAGGCATCGAGAAGGCGGCGAACATTCTTCTTAGGCTCCAATGCCCCGTAAAACAGTAGGTAATCGTCGAATTGAAGCCCAAAAACGCCCTCCAGCTGGTTGGCCACGACTGCCACCGGACGCTCCAGCCATTCCTTCGGAAAGTCCACGGCCTGATAAGTGTTCGTGATCCTTTTCTCCTCGACACCTAACAGCTCGACGATATCGCGTTTGGAGTTTTCGGAGACCGTCACGATGTGATCGGCTTCGCAGGCGATCTTTTCGAGGAGGCGAAAAAGCTGCCGCTTGTTGTCCTGGGTCGTAAACGGGAGCCGGAGCGGGACGAGGTCATGAATCGTATAGACGTTGCGCGCCGATCTTACCCGAAGCGGCAACGGGTAGGTGCAATGCAGAATATCCGGCCGCGGCTCGAAGGTGAGATTGACGAATGCCTTGGTCCGAGAAAAATAAGCCCGTGCATTTGCGAAGAGATTGCGGGCGACAAAAATATGGTCGTGCGCAGCAAGGCTTCGCTTGAATTCCCGGGCTACAACAGCTCCGGAGAGTTCCACCGGCAGCGGCTTGACCGGGAGGTGATAGCGTGTCTGGTCGATCGCATGATTGACTGCCCGTCTTAGGGTCAGCTTGCGCTTTCCGGCCATGCCGGCCCGCTTCTCGTCAAAAAAGGCGATTTCACGCAGCAGGGGATTTTTAGCCGGCGTAAAGGAGGTGCTGTAGACGACCCCGACTTCATGCCCGAGATCCTGGGCAGTGCGGGTCAGCATCCGCGTATAAGTCGCGATTCCGGTCCCCTGTGCGAGCGCGAGGTTCAGACCGTCGAAAATGATGCGAAGGGGCATGCTGGGAAGCAGACGTTTCGACTTTGTATTAACGCGAAGTGATCGACCCGCAAAAGCGTTCATTGGTGCACAACGGCGTGATTTTCGTGGACAGCACCGGACGGATTGTCAAGAGTGGCCACCCCGCCAGGAGCCTTTGATCTGCATGACTTTCGGCATCGGGATGCGACGATGTGACTTCGCCTCGGCGACGGCGCATGGCGCACGAATGGACAACCCGGCAGGTTCGAACGCGCCCCGCGGTCGCGTCCTTTTGGAAGAGCGCGTGCCCGAGCACAAGGCCGCGGCGCTCTCGGCGCTGCTGTCCGATTTCAGGATCGAGCGCCGGCTGACGAAGGCGGACGGCGGAGACTTTGGCGCGATCGCCGGATGGTTTGGCTCACG
>JBARIB010000662.1:0-3113 GCA_049799535.1 Allostellaceae bacterium
GAAGACGCAGCGACGGCCCTCAAGATCGTCGGCGACAACAGCACCGTCCTCGAGCTCGAAGCACAGTGCCGTCTCGACGAGCTCGGCTGGAACGTCGAGCAGCTTCTGTGTGAGCGGGACGAGCTCCTCGGCAGGAAGACCGCAATGCCCTTCATCCATCGCCTCGGCGAGTGCGTAGGAAATGCCAGCGCGCACGCGGATCAGCGCCGTCTTCTCGATGCCAAGTTTGGCCGCGATCTGATCGGCCGTGCGGAACCCGATGCCGCGGATATCGCGAGCCAAGCGGTACGGGTTTTCCGAGATCAGTCGGATGGCATCGGCGCCGTAGGTCTTGTAGATGCGCACTGCCCGCGATGTGCCCACGCCGTTGCTGTGCAGAAACAGCATGATCTCGCGGATGATCTTCTGCTCGGCCCAGCCGGCGATGATGCGCGCTGCGCGCTTTGGGCCGATCCCGGTCACCTCGCGCAGGCGAGCGGGCACCTGCTGGATGACCTCGAACACGGCTTCGCCAAAGGCCCGCACGAGCTTCTTGGCGTAGACCGGCCCGATCCCGCGGATCATGCCGGAGCCGAGATATTTCTCGATTCCCTCAATCGTCGTCGGCGCCGTCGCCTTCAGGAACGAGGCTCTGAATTGGACGCCGTGTGTACGGTCGTTGATCCAGCACCCGCTCGCCTGGACGAACTCGCCGGCCGAGATCATCGCGGCGTGACCGACAACAGTGATCGCGTCTCGCTGCCCGCGGGCTTTGACCCGCAGCACGCAAAAGCCGCTCTCGGAGTTGTGGAACGTGACGCGATCGACCAGGCCGGCCAAGATCTCGGTGGGACTGCTGGTTCTTGGGGCCTGCGGCATGGCTGCATGATGAAGATTAACGGGCGCGTGCGGTACTCCAGCACCTAGCCGCAGTCCTGGTCATCTCCCGCGCGTCGCGACAAGCCTCCCTGCAGCGCCCACCAATTCCGAATCTTCCCGTCTGCGACCTTTCCCCCCTTCGCCGGAGGTTTATGTCACCCTTCAGTACGCAGAATCTGCCGGCGTTTCGCCGTCGGTGGAAGCCGGCGCATCGCAGGGCGCCGTCGTCGTGGCCGCGGCGGGCGACGCGGTGCCCAGCACGGCGATGGCGTCGAGCAGCTTGCGCCGCTGGCCCATCGGTGCAATGCCGATCTCCCTGAGATCCTCCGATGTCAGCTTCGGCAGCACCTCCCAATCGATCTCGTTGTCGCGGAAGGCCGGCGCATAGCGCTCAAGACCCAAGCTCTGCAGCCAGACCGCTACGTCCATGCGGTGATCCTCGGTCACAGATCGTTGAGGCTGATGAGCAGCGCGTTAGCCTCGTTTTGCAGTCCGCTGCGGTGGGCAGCTGGCGCAGCTGCGCCTTCAACTGCTCGAAGTCGACTGGTTTGGTGAGGAACTCGGTAGCCCCCGGTTCGCTGGCGCGGCGGGCCGCTCGTCATCGCCATAGGCGGTTACCATCATGACCGGGAGATCGCGGAACCGCTTCCTGACCTCGCCCAGCAGGGTCAGCCTGTCCATGCCGGGCATGTTGACGTCGGACAGCGTGACCATCAGCTACGGCTTGATCTCGCTGGCGAGGCGCTCGAGCGCCTCCTGGCCCGATGCCGCGAAATGCAGCCCATAGGTGGCCTGGCGCGCCGCGTCCAGCAGCCGTCATCAAGACAGGTCCTCAAACCGGTGCTTCGTCGATGTAGCACCAGCGCCAGTCATCGCCCGGCTCGAAGGACTGGATGATCGGATGACCGGCAGCGTGGAAATGCTGCCGTGCGTGGCGATGCGGCGAGGAATCGCAGCAGCCGACATGGCCGCAGGTCAAGCATAGGCGCAGATGCACCCAGTCCGAACCGATTCTTAGGCAGTCCTCGCAGCCCGGTGCGCTCGGAACCACGTCGCGGATCATGACGATATGAGGGTCGACCATTTCCTTTCCTTCCTCAGCGGATGCGGAGCACAATCTTGCCGAGCACATGCCGCGGGCCAGGCGCTCGTGTGCTTTTGCGGCCTGTGCAGAGTTGGCGCACGCCCGCCGGCGCCCAGGTGGCGACTTGAGCAGACGCCCAAGCATCGCGCGACGGCCATACGCCGCCTGAGGCCCGTCAATCCCACATGAATGGCGATGGCGGCACCGACCATGGCACTGCGGTCTACCTAAGTTTGCGACCGAAAACCAGAACCTCGACCTGCAACGCGACGCGCTCGCCAAAGCCGGCTGCAGCAGGGTGTTCGAGGACAGCTTTCCGGCGCACGCGACGATCAGCCCGGGCTAGCCGCTGCGCTGTCGCATCTGCGCGAAGGTGACGGCCTCGCGGTCTACAAGCTTGACCGACTTGGGCAGGCGCCGCGCGGGCTGATCGACTTTGTTGCCAAGGTGCGCGAGGGAAGGATCGAATTTCGCAGCTGCAAGACAGCATCGATACTGGAACCGCGGCCGGCCGGTTCTTTATCCATGTCATGGCAGCGCTCGCCGCGATGGAACGCAACTTAATAAGAGAACGAACCAACGCCGGTCTTGCCGCTGCCCGCGCACGCGGCCGCAATGATGGATGCCCAAGCCGACCCCGATCGCATCCCGATCCATTCGCGGCCGGGAGGATCTGTTCTGGAGGGAAATATCCTGCAGCTGTCAGCTAGAAGTCTTGGCCAGATCGATGTGTTGTCGCGCCCGAAAGACGATCCTCGCCCCCGCCTGAATATCCCCAGATACCGTCCATAAGCGCAGGGCCACGTTGAGCGGATCGAGACGTAGGGTGCTCCAGAATGCCAGTTCACCGAACTGGTGTTGCAGCGCATGACAGCTGGTGCAGAGGGATACAGAATAGCGATCCGATGGCTTCATTCCCCCACCGCCGTCAGATCCTGAGCGCACATGCGCCGCCTCGGATGGGGCTGCCTTGCCGCAGGCGACGCAGGGGAGCTGGCGGATATAATCTAAATGCTGCACTCGCCTACGCAAGTTGGGCTTGGGCTTGCCGCGCGCTACAGGACGAGGGATGCGGGAGGCGGGCATTGGTCTTAGGAGTTACCGGCGCGTCGGGCTGGAAAATCGCGGATTCTGTATGCTGCTAAACCGCATTCAAGGCGTTCGAAGTAGT
>JBARIB010000663.1:0-3523 GCA_049799535.1 Allostellaceae bacterium
GGCGTCGGTTGCGGCCATGGGCTGTGCGCCGAGGCGGCGCGCGAGAGCGTCGCGCGTCTCGGGCCGCTCGGCCAGATACCCGGCATCCTCGATTGGTCCCCACGCGACGGCGAGGGCCGGCCGCCCCCTGGCGCGGCGACACCGTGCAAGGGCCTCCAGACCGATATTCGCTGCGACGTAGACGCCTTGTGCCGGCGCCCCAACCAAGGTCGTCGCCGAGGAAAACATCAGAAACAACTCGATCGGGTCGTTTCGGGTCAAAGCATCGAGTGCGAGCGCGCCCCCAAGCTTTGGTTTAAGCACAGCCTCGGCGCGGGAAACTTCAATTTCAGGAGCGAGGCCGTCATCGATCGCCGACGCTGCGTGCACAATGCCGCGCAAGGGCGGCTGATTTGCGCGGACCGCTTCGAGAACCCCGGTTAAAGAAGCACTATCGGCGACATCGCCGCGATAGACGCGCACTTCGGCACCGGCAGCTTCGAGCTCTCTGACTCTCTCTTCGCAGCCGGGAGTATCAGGTCCTCGGCGACCGACAAGTGCGAGCGACCCGGCCCCGCACGCGACCAACCATCGCGCTGCCTCATAGCCAAAGCCCGCGAGACCGCCGGTGACGAGATAAGTGCCATCCTTGCGGGCCATCACGCGGGCCGGCTCACGAAGTCGCACACCGGCGTTCCCGTTGGGTACGAGGACGAGCTTGCCGATGTGACTGGCCGATTGCATCAGACGGAAGGCGTCGTCGAGCTCGGCGAACGAAAAAACCCTATGCGCAAGAGGGCGGATCGCGCCGTCGGCCAGCGCCCCCGAAACCTCAGCGAGCAATTTGCGGGCTAGTTCCGGTCTGCGGACCGGCAATTGGTCGATATCGATCGCGAAATACGAGATATTTTGCCTAAGCGGCCGCAAATGAACGCGGCGGTTCTGGTACAGGTCCCGTTTCCCAAGCTCGAGGAAGCGGCCGAACGGCCGCAGCACCTCCAAGCTCCGTTCCATCGCTTCGCCGCTCAGCGAATTGAGCACGACATCGACGCCTTGCCCGCCGGTGATTTCTCGCACGGCATCAGGAAAGGCAAGGTCACGCGAGTCGAGCACATGATCGGCACCAGCCAAGCGCAGGAACGATCTCTTCACTTCCGAGCCCGCAGTCGCAATGACCAGTGCGCCGCGGTGCTTGGCGTATTGGATTGCGGCAAGCCCCACGCCGCCGGCAGCAGCGTGGATGAGGATGCTCTCGCCCCGGGCGAGCTGCGCCAGGTGTCCGAGCGAGTATATTGCGGTGACAAATGTTACCGGAATAGTTGCGGCTGCAGTAAAGCTCGTGTCGTTAGGGATGGAGGTGACCGCCTCAGCCGTCGTTACGACCTGTGTGCCTAACGAGGCGGGAGCGAACCCCATCACCCGGTCGCCGACCGCGAGGCCCGTTACCCCATCGCCGACGGAGCGGATGACGCCGGCACATTCGAGGCCGAACGTAGGCCCAGCGAACCCGTCTATGAGTGCCTCTTCGGGCAGCAGGCCCATCGCCCACATCATATCGCGGAAATTGAGGCCTGCGGCATGGACCTCGATCTCGACCTGGCCAGATCCGACCGGTCGCGGGTGCCCCTGCTCCCAGGTGAGACAATCGAGCCCGCCGGGCTGACGAGCCCCGAGCATCAACAGATCTGACGCTTTCGCCAAGCGCGGTGGAAGACCACGACGGACCCGAAGTACGTGCCGCCCCTGGGGCGTCCAAACTATCTCGTTTTCCGCCGTGCTAGCTTCCAACTCGGCAACGAAGTGGCGAGCGCGCTCGGCCGGCGGCAAACCACCTGCGAAATCGAGCAGGCGCACCGAGAGCCGCGTCATCTCGTTAACGAGGACACGTGCGAAACCCCAGAGGGCGCTGCTCAAGACGCAGGCGGGGTCATCGGCCAGTGGGCCCTGCTGGGCATCGCACGTTATCACCCAAAGCAGTGCATTATGGTCGACAGCATGGGCAGCGATCCTGGCCAGCGCGGTAATTTGTGCAGACGCGGACACAATAGGATCTCGCCCGCATGGATCTTCTGCCAGAAAGACAATGATTGGCGGCAGCTTGCCGCCGTCCATATTCGTCCACTGGCCCAACGTATCCTCGTAGCCAGTCAGCAAGACGTGGTGGCCAGCCTCGCGAATATAATCCTGCAATGCAGTCGCGAAGGGCGTGACGCCGGCGACGAGCGATATTGCGCGCCTTTCGCCTGGTTCAGAGCGAGCAGGTTCCTCTCGAAGCGAGGCCGTGCCCCAGAGTAAGGCGCAAGGCCAAGCAGATCCCGCACATGAAACCGCGCCGGCCGACCGGAAACCAGCTGCAGCCAGCTCCGTCCGCCATTCTTCGCCGCTTCGAAGCGGCGATGCATTGCTTGCGTCGGCTCCCCCCTGCCACCAATCGGGGTTCTGGCCGAAAATCACATCCCAGAGGGCATTCGGCTCGGGTTCCAGCGCAATGAAGATGCCCCCCGGGCAAAGGAGTTGCCGGAGACCCGCCAAGCTGACGTTATCTAGCCACAAACGCGCGCAGGCATTGACAACGAGGATGATATCAAAGGGCTCCTCGCCCAAACCCTCATTACCGTCTTCCGGTGACCATTGCTGCGCACAAACCCCGCTGAACGAGTCTGCCAAAAACGAAAGTCGCGCCGCCTGCTCTGATTCGCCGCTAGTGGCGATGTAGGCTAAGGCCACGCCGGTTTTGGCCAGACAGTCGAGCACCCTCCGAGTCGCTCCTCCGCCTATTGCCCCGACCTCGAGGACTCGCAGCGGCTGTCCTTTTGGCCACTGCGCCGCTATTTCGCCCAGCGCGTTGCATACCAACGCAATGCCGGCGGCACTGGCTGGAGAGGCCGCAAGCAGGTGCTCGACCATCGGAGACGGCGAAGGGTCCTTCTCTTGCCGACCTTCGGCCAGCACCTTCGGCAAGTCCGCCGCCGCCGTTGCGATGAGGGCCAGTTCGGCAACCAGATCGGGCGCATCGGCGAGCATTGAGCGCCAGACCTCCTCCACATCTGGCAGATCGCTGGCCTCTTCGAGCCGCCATTCCGACCCGGATTGGCGTGCGGCGCCGAGGTGCAAAAGTGAACGCAGCAAATATTCGGCGAGACCGCTTGAGCCCGGCGCCAGGACGCCAGTTTCGACGAGTTCTGCGACCGTGAAAGGCTGCCCGTAATCGATCAGGCCCCGCATTGACCGCAGGGCGACGGCGCCGATCAGAGCATCAAGCAGCAATCTTTGCTCGTGCCGAGCGGCGTCTGGTTCAAGAGCATCGGCGAGGCGGGCGAGTATAGCCCCGCACTGCTCCAATACGGGCGGAGCGGAAGGTTTCCTGAGTGGGGCCGGAACGAGATCGATCCGAAGGGCGCGCTCGTCAGCTAGACTCCGGCGGCTTAGTGCGACACGGCGGAACCAGCAATCCGATAGCTCCGCCATAATTTCACCGTGCTCATCCAGGAGCGCGAGGTTGGCGGATGCCGACCTGACGCCGACCCGAGTGAGGCTCACCTGC
>JBARIB010000664.1:0-1832 GCA_049799535.1 Allostellaceae bacterium
GTCTGAATGTCCGGGCGGCGTTCATAGTCGCACAGGCCGCGGCAAGGCTGATGGTCGCCCAAGGCGGCGGGGTGATTGTCAATGTGTCGTCGCAGATGGGCCATGTCGGCTCGGAGCGCGACCGCACGGTTTATGTGATGACAAAGCACGCGCTCGAAGGGCTGACCAAGGCGATGGCTGTCGAGCTGGCACCCAAAGGCGTACGCGTCGTTTCCATCGCCCCGACCTTTGTCGAGACGCCGCTGTCTAAGCCATTCCTGGACGACCCCCAGACCCGCAAATGGATCCTCGACTGCATTCCGCTCGGCCGCGTGGGTACGGTTGAGGACGTGGCATCGGCCGTCGTGTTCCTGGCCTCGCCCGCCGCCAGTCTCGTCACCGGGTCGAGCCTGCTCGTCGACGGCGGCTGGACCGCCTGGTGAGCCGCATGCGGCGTCGCGAGCTGATCTTCGGCTTCAGCGCCAGCACGATCCTTTGCCCCGGTAGACTGCGCGCGCAAGCGCGTGAACTGCCGGTGATCGGGTTTCTCCACAGCGGTCCGGCCAGCTCGAATTTGCACTTGGTCCAAGCGTTCCGCCGGGGAATCGCCGATGCTGGCTACATCGAGGGCCGCGACCTGACGATCGAATGTCGCTGGGCGGAGGGTCAATATGACCGGCTCGCGGGGTTGGCGGCCGATCTGGTACTTCTGGCGCCGGCGGTCATCCTCGCCGGCGGTCCTCCGGCCGCACTGGCGGCAAAAGCGGCAACGACGACAATCCCGATTGTCTTTGTCAGCGGCGACGACCCGATCAAGTCCGGCTTGGTCGAAAGGCTCAACCGCCCCGGCGGCAATGTGACCGGGATGGTATTGTTCTCCGGCAGTCAACTCGGGGCAAAGCAAGTCGAGTTGCTGCATGAAATGGTGCCTGCCGCGGCGGTGGTTGGTCTGCTTGTCAATCCGACGAACGCCACGCAGGCCGAGGCGCAAACACAGCTTACGGAGGCCGCTGCACATCAGCTCGGACTGCGGTTACAGGTCGCGAACGCCAGCACCGAGAGCGATTTCGCCAAGGCGTTCGCGACTTTGGCCGATCAGCGAGTTGGAGCGTTGATAGTCGGCGCCGATCCATTTTTCACCAGCCAGCGCGACCGGCTGGTGGCATTGGCGGCGCGCCAGGCTCTCCCTGCAGTCTACAATTTACGTCAGTTCGTCGCAGCCGGCGGCCTGATGAGCTACGGCAACGACATCACTGACGCTTATCGGCAGTCTGGTACCTATACTGTCCGAATCCTCGGGGGGCGAGCGGCCTGGCGATTTGCCGGTCCAGCAGCCGACCAAGTTCGAGCTGGTGATCAATCTGATGACCGCGAAGACGCTCGGCCTCACCGTGCCGCCCTTGCTGCTGGCGCAGGCCAACGAGGTCATCGAATAGGAGAAGATCATGCCGTATGGCAGTGGAGCTAACGCCGAAGCGTACAAGTCGTCTCGATCGCCCGACCTTTGTCGACACGCTGTTGTTGAAGCCGTTCTTGATGATCTCGCGATCCGCAAATGAGTGCTCGACCGCATTCCGCCGGGCCAGATCGGCACGGTCGAGGAGGCGGTCGTGTTCCTCGCGTCGCCCGCCGCCAGTCTCGTCACCAGGTCGAGCCTGCTCGTCGACGGCGGCTGGACCGCCTGGTGAGCCGCATGCGCCACCGCGACCTGATCCTCATGCTTGGCAGTGGCGTGATCGCCCGATCGACCGCCGCCCGTGCCCAGCAAAAACGATGCCAGTGATCGGCATCCTCGGCACCACATCGTCCGGACGGTTTGCACCGTTGGTGGCCGCGTTCCGTCGGGGTCTGGC
>JBARIB010000665.1:0-11634 GCA_049799535.1 Allostellaceae bacterium
GCCAAATACATGGGCGACGGCGTTCTCATTTATTTCGGCTATCCGCAAGCGCACGAGGACAATGCTGAGCGGGCGGTGCGCGCCGGGCTGGCGGTGATCGAGGCGGTCGGCCGATTGCCCGCGCGGCAGGATTTGCGCGTGCGGATCGGCGTCGCCACTGGGCTCGCCGTGGTCGGCGATCTGATTGGCGAGGGCGCGGCCCAGGAGCGCGGCGTCGTCGGCGAGACCCCAAACCTCGCAGCCCGGTTGCAGGGTTTGGCCGCGCCGAACACCCTGGTCATAGGCGAAGCGACGCGCCGGCAGATCGGCGGATTGTTCGATCTGGAGGATCTCGGACGGCAAGCGCTCGCCGGCTTCGCCGAGCCGCAACGCGTCTGGCGGGTGATGGGTGAAAGCGGTGTGGTAAGCCGCTTCGAGGCCTTGCGCTCGGCGGAGACGCCGCTTGTCGGGCGTGAGGAGGAAATCGAGCTGCTGCTGCGCCGCTGGCAACAGGCGAAGAGTGGCGAAGGACGCGTGGTGCTGATCTCGGGCGAGCCGGGGATCGGCAAGTCGCGGCTCACCGCGGCGCTCTCCGAGCACATCGGAAGCGAGCCCCATACCCGGTTGCGCTATTTCTGCTCGCCGCACCACCAGGACAGCGCGCTCTATCCCTTCATCGCGCAGCTCGAACGCGCCGCCGGGTTCGCCCGCGACGACACGGTCGACGCGAAGCTCGGCAAATTGCGGGCACTGCTCGCCCCCGGCAGGCAGGATGATGACGACCTCACGCTGCTGAGTGAGCTGCTGTCATTGCCAAGTTCCGCCGCCGACCTCAACCTCAGCCCGCAGCGCAAACGCGAGAAATTGTTCGAGGCGCTGCTCGGCCAGCTCGAAGCCGAGGCGCGGCGCCGGCCGGTGCTGACGGTGTTCGAGGATGCCCACTGGATCGACCCGACCTCGCGCGAGTTGCTGGACCTGACCATCGACCGGGTGCCGCATCGGCCGGTGCTGCTGGCGATTACTTTTCGTCCCGAGTTCCAACCGCCCTGGGCCGGCCGTTCCTACGTCACGAGTTTGGTGCTCAATCGGCTCGCCGAACGCGACGGCGGTGCGCTGGTGCAAAAGCTGGCCGGCAATGCCGCGCTCGCCCCCGATATGGTCGCCGAGATCGTCGAGCGCACCGATGGGGTGCCGCTCTTTGTCGAGGAATTGACCAAGGCGGTGCTGGAAAGCGCGGCGCGGGGCGGCCGGGTTGCCGCGGTGCTGGCAACGGCATCGTTGGCCGCGCAGGCGGTGCCGGCGACCTTGCTTGCCTCGCTGATGGCGCGGCTCGACCGGCTCGGGCTGGCGGCCAAGGAGATCGCGCAGATCGGCGCGGTGCTCGGCCGTGAGTTTGCCTACGAACTGATCGAGCCGGTGGCGCAGCGTCCTAAGAGGGAATTGCAGACCGCCTTGGATCAGCTCGGCGATGCCGGGCTCCTGTTCTGCCGCGGCACCCTCCCGCATGCCTCCTACCTATTCAAGCACGCGCTGGTGCAGGACGCAGCCTACGGCACGTTGCTGCGCGGGCGACGGCAGGAATTGCATGCGCGCGTGGCGACGGCACTGGAGGCGTATTTCGCCGATCTCGTCGAGCGCCAGCCCGAACTGCTCGCCCATCACCTGACGGCAGCCGGCAACACCGACCGCGCGGTCGATCAATGGTTGAAGGCGGGGCAGCATGCCGCCACGCGATCGGCCCATGTCGAAGCGATCAGCCATTTCCAGCACGGTTTGGCGGTGTTGGCGACACTGCCGGAGGGGCCGGCCCGCGACGGACGGGAAATTGAATTGCAATTGGCCAGCGGCTTGTCGCTGTTTATGACCCAGGGTTTCAGTGCGGCCGGTGCGGTCGAAATTTATGCGCGCGCCCGCGAGCTAGCCGAGCAGCGGGGCGATCCTCGCCAACAATTCATGGCGGTCTACGGCCTTTGGCAATCGACCAACGGTGCAGGCGCAATGGAGGACGCGCAAAGGCTGTCGGGCCGGTTGCTGGAATTGACGGCGAGCCCAAAGCACGACGGATTGCGATTGCAGGCCCATCATAGCGCCTGGACGACCTACTTGTTTGCTGGAGAGCCGGCGGCCGCCAGCGAGCACTGCGAGATCGGGCGTCGGCTTTATGATCCCGAGCGGCACAGCCGCCACCGTCAGCTCTATGGCGGGCACGACCCGGGCGCGTGCGCTCGCTACATGGGTGCCCAGGCGTCTTGGTTGCTCGGATATCCCGAGAAGGGTTTGTCGATCGGCCGCGACGCATTGGCATTGGCCGAGCAGATCGGCCACCCGTTCACCCTCGGAACAACTCTAGTTATGAACGTGCTACTTCACCTCGATCGTGACGAGCCGGAATTGGCACTGCAACGGCTCGAGGCGGCCGAGGCGCTGGCCGCCGAGCAACGCCTGGGGCTCGTGCTGGAACCGCAAATCCTGCACGGCGCCGTCCTGGCATCGCGGGCGGCGGGCGACGCCGTGGCCTGTTTGCGTGAGGGCCTTGCGGCTCGGCCTGGCGCGCGATTGCGTCCTTACGGCCTGGCCCGACTGGCCGAGGCGTTGGCGCAGCGGGCCGAGCATGGCGCGGCTCTTGCTGCGGTGCAGGAGGGGCTGGAGGCACAGGAACAACGTGGCCAACGCCGGTGGGAGGCTGAACTCCATCGCCTCGAAGGCATCGCGCTCTGTGGTCTCAACCGGCTCGAAGAGAGCCAACACGCCCTCAAAGAGGCGCTCCGAGTCGCACGACGCCAGCAGGCAAAGGCCTATGAGTTGCGCGCCGCGACGAGCCTCGCCCGGCTGTGGGGCGAACAGGGCCGGCGGGCCGAAGCGCGCGACCTGCTCGCACCCGTTTACGGCTGGTTCACCGAGGGCTTCGACACCGCCGATCTGAAAGAGGCGAAGGCGCTGCTCGACGAACTGAGGTGAGCTGGTGATTACCGACAGACATACCGCGTCAACCGGGGCGTGCCGCCCCGATTGTAGGCGTGGCAGATCTCGACCGCGTGATTAGGCTTGGCCGAACCCCGAATGACGATCCAAATTAACGACTCCCTGGGCTTTACCGAAAATCTTTCCGACTCTGCTCGATAATGGTCACTCGATCACTTCGTCGGCGCGAGCGAGGATCGACTGCGGGATCGTCAGGCCGAGCGCCCTCGCCGTCTTGAGGTTGATCACCAGCTCGAATGTGGTCGGTTGCTCGATTGGCAGTTCGCTGGCCGGTGTCCCATGCAGAAGTTTACCCACATAGGTAGCAAGCTGCCGATAGATTGCATCGATATTGGGTCCGTAAGACATCAAGCCGCCAGCCGCGACGTATTCGCGTGCGTCGAACACGGCGGGGAGCCGGTGCTTTTGGCATAGCTCGGCAATCACCTTAAGGTAGGTCACGACCGTGGGATTCCGGAACGTCATGATTCCGCCCACCTTTTGCGCCGATGCGTGCTCTAGCGCCGCGGCGATGTCGTCGCTGGAGCGGACGTTCAAAGCGAGAATCTCGAGGTTGAGCTGGCGCGCCGCCACCAGCGCAACTTGCCAATCGTGTTCCTCACTCGACCAATTGGGCTGCAACAAGACACCGACGCGACGCAGCGATGGCACCGCTTCCTTAAGCAAAGACAACCGCTTCGCGTTCAGTTCTTCGGTCATCGCATAGACGCCGGTGATATTGCCGCCGGGCCGGGCCAGCGACTGAGCCATGCCGTCGACGACCGGGTCATCATTCATCCGCCCGATCACTGGCACATGTTTGGTTACCCGCGCGCTCGCGACAATCGAAGGTTGGCTGGTTGCCACGATGATGCTGACGCCCTTGTTCAATAGCTCCGTCACGAGATTCGGCAGGCGAGCGCTGTCGTTGTCGGCATAACGCTGTTCAAGAACGTAGTCGCGCCCTTCGATCAGGCCGAGCGCGCGCATTCCCTCGCGGAACGCTTTTAGTTGATCGGGAGTATGTTGCGGGCCTTGGATTTTGAGCCAACCGATCCGTGCGGGAGGTCCCCCCGAGGCCCCCCAGGACGTCTTCGCCGCCAACAGCAGCCATGCAGTCAATAGGCTACGACGCCTTACGGGCAACGATAACACCGCCGCAACACCCGGATGAGCTTGATCGAACTGATGCTCGCCGCCGCGCCCTTCAGTCGCTTTTCGCCGATGTTCGCGTCGACGAGTGTGATGGAAACCATTATCGATCACAGTAACCCGAAAGGCGCCCGTCGGCGAGACCCGGCTACGGGCGAACGTAGCTCCACCCCTGCTACTCGAGCTGCGTCAAACGCACGATGTCCGCAGGCACGACCGTAGCGTCGGGAATGATCTTGATCGGATGGCCCTCGCGCTTCGCCTTAGCCATCTGCGTGTTGTGGCAGGCCGAAAAGCGGATATCGCCGCCAACGTGCGACGCTCTCGCCCTTGCCGGTGTAGTATTTGATCGCATTCTCGCTGTTGGCGAGCGCGAGGTTCATCCGCTCCGGATCGTTCTCGCTCACCTGGATCGCGATGCGATGGCCCGCCGCCTTCTCGGCCAGCGGGCAGACTTCGGTGCGCCGGCGTCGGCAGCTACCGCCTCAGCCGGGGCATGCCGAACGACGATTCAAATCAGCAGCTCGACGGACATGTTCGAATGTCTGCTCCCAGCCGCCACGACACGGGGTACCGCCAATGCGCCCGATCATCGGTCTGCGGATAGAAGCGCGCGGGGCCACTATCGTCTACACCAGACAATTATTGACATTACGCAAGGGCGTCCCTTTGGGCTTAAGATAAAGAATTCTGGCCTCGGTATTTGCGGATTTCTGCTGCTCCTTGGCCGGCTAAAAGGGCTCGGGCGAATTTTTGGTGGGCTGGCGATCAAGCGGGCTAAAATAGTACTGTGAATCCGGGTATGACGGGATGCGGACGGAGATGAGCAATGATCGACGTGAGGGCCCTGCCATGGATCTGAAGGCGGTGCGAGAAGAAGCGATCGAGGCCACCACCCGCGCCTTCTGGGACAAGAGCGGCTTCGTGCCCGATCAGGACAGCGACGAGTGGGAGGCGGAATACCGCCGCCAATTCGAGAAGGCCAAGAGACGACACGCCGATGCTCAACCCGCCCAGTCGAAACCCAAACAAGCCGCTGCCATCACGCCGGAAGAGGCTGGCTGGGCGACATTGACTGGTGCCCCGACTCAAATTCGCTGGGCGCTTGCGCTGCGGGCCGATCGATTGAAAGAGATAAATGACGCGCGAATCCATGACTGGCTGGCCACCACTTGGACCAAAGCCAAGAGCTGGATCGATACACGAGACCTGCCGACTTCGATTTTTCTACAGAGGATAGCGCCGCATTACGCGGAATACCGCCGTCAGGCCGATGAACGGGCGAGCGCTGACGAAGCCGATCGACAGGCAAAAGAAGCGGCCGCAAGGGCGCTCCGCGACGAGATCTCCGCGGCCCGGATCACGGTAGAGGGGTTGATCGAACTGATCGATATCGCTGAGCGGTTTCCGCCGGTACCGATTAAGGGGAAGCTGGCAGAGCTCGAGCTGAATGCCCGCAGCCTGCGCGTTTTCGAAACCGACGATCCAGCGGTTCTAATGGTCCTCGAACGGGCGGAAGCCGGCCGCAGCGAGTACGGTATCGAGCGCGACGAGGGACTCGTCTTCGACCTGAAGCTGTTAGCCCGCGCCCTGGCGCTCTCGGGGCCCGAGTGAGGGCCGCCATGACCTTGGCGAACGCGGCGCCGGCGCTCAGGGCAAAGGAGGCTATGGAAGAACTGAATGCCGAGGCCGGCAAGCTGCACATATGGCTGCGTACCCAGGCCAACGCCCCGGCGCAACGCCCTTGGTTCCGCGAGACCGGGTTCAAAGCAAAAGGAAAGATCGCGGTTGGCCGGGTGGGGGCCGCCCAGCTGAAGCCGATTGCCCATCGCTGGCGCTGGTCAGAAATGGCGCCCTATCTCGAACGCATCGCCGAGATCGCGCGTTGCGCGGATGTCTCGCCGATCGAATTCGCCGAGCGTCAGCAGTTTCTCCTTACCAATCCTGGCCTCGGCGGGCGCCTGCAGGTCACCAGCACGATGCGTTGCGCGGTCTCGATCTATAATCCCGGCGATGTCGCGCCCGTGCACATACACACTCCGAATGCCAGTCGGACCATCCTGTCGGACAGAGGCGGCTACACGACGATCGAAGGCGAGCGTTGCGACGCTGCCCGAGGCGATCTGATCTTGACGCCGAACGGCACCTGGCACGATCACGGCAATGACGGTTCCGAGCCTGTGGTTTGGGTGGATGTTCTGGATTTTCCGCTTATGGAATTCCTCGATTGCGTCTGGCTGGACGAGGAGTTCCAAGGGGAGACCCAGGGTAACGCCAGGGCCCAGCGCGTCAGCCGCGCGCCCTTGTATTCCAGCAGGCTTTATAGCCGGGGCGGTCTGGTTCCAAGCTTTGTGCGGCACAGCCGCGGCTTCGGGCGTGACACGACGCCGATGTTCCATTATCAGGGCGCCGTGGTGCGGGAGGCGCTGGACGGGCTGCGTAAGGAAGAGGGAGATCCCTACGAGGGGATCGTCATGAGGTTCGTTAATCCAGCGACCGGAGCATCACTTTTTCCAACGTTGGACTACGGAGCGCGGCTTCTGAAGCAAGGCGAGGAAACTCGGTTCAAGCGGGAGACCGCCAGCACCTTGTACATCGTAATCGAAGGCGAAGGGGTGACCGAGATCACCGGCCAATCATTCGATTGGCAGGCAAATGACATCTTCGTCGTGCCGGGATTTTCGTGGCGGCGTCACCTGAATAAGGGCCAACGCGATGCCGTCCTTTACTCCGTATCCGACGCCCCCTTGTTGGAAAAAATCGGCCAGTATCGGGCCCAGGGGCGGCACCCAGACGACACCGTCAGCGAGCTCGCCCCTTAGCACCAGCCTCGAGGATTGAACATGAGCACTGTGCGTGAACTCCTCGACGATGCTATTGCACTTCAAAAGGATGGGTTGAGCGCCAGACGAATTGGGCTCGCGCTGACCGACCGTTGGGAAGCAGAGGAATTGGGTGCGGCTGGAAAAGTAAAGCGCACCCATTTTCCGTCCGGAGCCCTCGAGCTACACTTCCCGGGCGGCGAGAAGATCGTTTGGAACGGACAAAGCTGGAGCTACATCCCGGCTTGATTTCGGTGGCGCATCGGCGACCAGGATCTCGGCGACGGCTCGCCTCCACGATCGTCATGGCCCTATGGGCCGCAGCGGTGTGGAGTGGGCCAGCGACGGCGGAAGACATCGTCGCAGTCTATTCCGCGTACTGGGCAGGGCTTCCCGCGGCCGAAATTCGTCTAAAGCTTGAGGACCGCAGCGACGGCTATCATAGCGAAATTGAAATCTCTACCCAGGGCCTCCCGCAATTGTTAACCCGTTTTCGTGCAACTGCATCGGCCGAAGGAGGGCTCGCCGTTGGCCGATCCGCGGAACCGTCGCAATATGTGGCGGTCTACGACTTGCGCAAGCGCCGGAATAGCCGGGTCAGTATGTACTTCGCGCACCGCGTTGGCGGGGCTGTCGCCGAGCGTGCTCCGGACGATACCAGTCGAAAACCGCCGCTGGCCGAGGCCTTTCGCAAGAACGCGGTCGATCCATTGACCGCGCTCGAACGGATTCGTGAAGCACTACGGTCGCGAAAGCCCGGCCTGTTTACGATTCCGGTTTATGACGGTGCAAGGCGCTTCGACATCGTCGGGCGGATCCTCGCCGATAAGACGAGCGACGATGTCCTGCGGGCCGAACTGATGCTTCGTCCAGAAGCAGGCTTTAAAGGCGAAACCAGCGAGGACGGTGACCCGGATGATGCGCCGCGAAAGGTCGAGCTCACCGCGACAAATGACGCTAGGGCAGTGCCCTTGTCGATAACGGTACCGGTCTTTTTCATGCCGCTGGTGATCGAGTTTCAACGCCTCTGTGCAGCCGCCGACCCCTGCTCCGGCTGAGGCGGCGCAGCGCCAGCTTCCACCAAGCCGCTTGCTGTGCGCCTGTGAGAATACCACCTGATCTTGAATTGAGGCCGATTTTGCGCCTTGCAGCGACTTAGATGAAGATCCTCGTCGTCGAAGACGACCGTGAAACTGCCAGCTATTTGGCCAAAGGTCTGAATGAGAGCGGCTACACGGTCGACTGCGCAAGTGACGGTCGCGAAGGATTGTTCCTTGCGAGCTCCGGCGATTACAACGCCATTATCCTCGACCGTATGTTGCCAAGCATGGACGGGCTAACCCTTCTAGGGACATTGCGCGCGGCCGAAATTCGCACTCCGGCGCTAATCCTCAGCGCGCTCGGCAGCGTCGATGATCGCGTCAAGGGGCTACGGGCCGGCGGCGACGATTATTTAGTCAAGCCTTTTGCGTTCAGCGAGCTTCTCGCCCGCCTAGAAGTGCTGCTCCGCCGCGGCGCCGGGCCAACCATGGCGACAAAGCTGAGAGTGGCCGATCTCGAGCTCGATCTGCTGACCCGAACCGTCAGGCGCGGCGGCAAGCCGATCGAGATTCTCCCGCGCGAGTTTCGGCTGTTGGAATATCTGATGCGCAACGCAGGCCACGTCGTTACCCGCACGATGCTGCTCGAGCACGTCTGGGACTACCACTTCGATCCGCAGACCAATGTCATCGATGTCCATGTCAGCCGGTTGCGCCAGAAGATCGACAAAACCTTCGAAACACCATTGCTGCACACAGTACGCGGCGCCGGCTATTGCCTGCGGGCTCCGGAATAGCCGAGCGCGTTCCGCCGATGCTTGTCGGGGACCTTGACCCTCCGCTGGCGCGGCAATCGTTCGCGGCTGATATTCTGCGAAACGCGCGGCGGGTCGCCGGCACGCACGCGTTCCGTCTCGCCCTCCTCTATTTCATCGTATTCGCGGCGTCAGTTCTAGGCGTTCTTCTTTTTGTTTATTGGACGAGCGCAAACTTCGTCGAGCGGCAGACCGAGGCTACGCTTGATGCCGAGATCACCGGCCTTGCTGAACAATACGCCCAGAGAGGTTTGAGCGGCCTTATCCAGATCGTCGCGGCGCGCAGCGCGGGAGATGCTGGCGGTGCGATGATCTATTTGGTGACCGACCCTTACGGCAGGCCGCTTGCTGGCAACATAGCTGGTTGGCCAGCAGGCGTGCCGACTCATTCCGCTTCGCTCTCTTTTGCGTTGGAGCGTACAGTCAACGGCCAGCGCGAAATCCATTCGGCGCGCGGTAGGCTGTTCACGATCCCCGGCGGCTATCGGCTGCTCGTCGGTCGCGACATCGCGGACGCTGCAGCCTTCCGCAACCAGGTGCGGACGACATTGCTATGGGCCGGATTGATCGCGCTCGGCATCGGTGTGGCTGGCGGCACCGTGATGAGCCGAAACCTGTTGCGGCGTGTGGAGCAGGTGAATCGGACCAGCGAACGGGTGATGGCGGGAAACCTTTCGGATCGTATCCCCTTGCGCGGCACGAGCGATGAGTTTGATCAGCTCGCCGCCAACCTCAACCGCATGCTCGATCAGATAGAACGCCTGATGACAGCGATGCGCGAGGTCACGGACGATGTCGCGCATGATCTGAAGACGCCGCTTTCGCGATTGCGCGCCCGGCTCGAGCGGGCATTGGCCGATACCTCGGCCGGTCCTAGGCAGAGCGAGGCAATTCGTGCAGCGATCGGTGAAGCCGACCGCTTGCTGGCGACTTTCAACGCGCTTCTCAGCATCGCCCAATTGGAGTCGGGGGCTGGCTGCGATCGGACGGAGCTGGTTGACCTTGGAGAGGTCGCCCGTTCGGCGGCCGAACTCTACGAGCCGGTGGTCGAGGAGGAGGGGTTCACCCTCAACGTAGCGGCGGAGCCCGGCGTGAAAATCCACGGCAACCGTCACCTACTGTCTCAAGCGCTCGCTAATTTGCTTGATAACGCCCTAAAATACGCCGGCGGCGGCGCGATCGACATCCGGGTGTTCCGCCGCGGCGAGCAGGCCATCGTCGAGGTAGCGGACCGTGGCCCAGGGATTCCCGAATCGGATCGAGAAGCAGTGTTGGACCGCTTTGTCCGCCTTGAACCGAGCCGCACAACTCCCGGAAACGGTCTCGGGCTCAGCCTTGTTCGCGCCATTGCGCGCCGCCACGCCGCCACGGTCGCGCTCGAAGGCAATCACCCGGGCTTGCGGGTTAGACTTGAGTTCACCAGCCTGGCGATATGAGCCACTCTTTTGGATCTATTCCTCTTCGACCTGCCGTCCTCGGCTCCAGATTCGTCGAGCGGTCTCCTCCATCATCTCGCGGAGCTCCCGAGCCTCAAGACCGGCACTGCGTAACACGGGCGTCATCACCTCGTCGGCGAGCAGATCTTCCAGGCTTGGCTCATAACGGCAGCACGCTAAGCGCCCGTCCATGATTCCCCTCCTTAATCTGGCAGATTATACGCAAGCTCAACGCGAAGCGTGACCGCTTTATGTCCGCAGATTGAGGATTTCGCGGCAAATTGTGCGCGGGCCCGATAGTATTAACTCATCGGTAGCGTCAACAGAGCGTCAAAGCTCGTCAATTAGCTTGCGCCATACCCGATGCCAAATCACTGTAGCTGACGAGCCCAATGCCGACTTCTGCAATGCGGCTTTTGAGTGAGGGGCTCAGCAACGCCGCGAACTCTTCCTCGTGGCGGTAGCCGGGCATTGCCGTCGCGAGATTGGGACTGCGCTCGGTGGCCGGATGGAGATATATCTCGCTGACGCCCTCCGGAATGTGTGGAATGAGACGCAGCAGACGTTGTTCGGTCATCCCGCCGCTCCAAGCGAGGCCAAACAGCTGATCGTTGACGACGAGGCCCGCGTCGCGCAACCGGCCCCGTAATCGCTTGATCCAAGGCTCGTAAATTGGCGCAGCGTGGTGCTCCTCAGGGACAGCGGCGCGGAGCGTTTCGACAGGTTCAGATGGCACGCGCACGGCAGTCATGCCGAAATCCCGCCCGATTTGGATGATCAGCCTGGCGACGATCGGATGTACGTGCATATGCTTGTGAGCATTTACATGATCGAGCCGAAGACCGGTCGCGCGGAACGCCTCGAATTGGCTCTGGATCTCCCTCGCGAGCTGACTTCTGATTCGCGGGAAAAAGAAAAACCGGATCGCGGCCCGAATCATGTTTTGGTCGAACCGGCCATCGCTGCGGATGAGACCAGGTATTTCGGCAGGCGGCAAGACGGGAGCGCCGTCGACGAGATCTAGATGCAGGCCGACCCGCAAATTCGGCAACCGCCGGGCACGCGCCACGGCATCCGCCGCAGCCGGCCCTGCCACCATCAGACTGGCTGTCGATAGAATGCCGTGCCTATGTGCTTCTTCGACGGCCTGGTTTACTGCGCGGTCCAGCCCGAAATCGTCTGCGCAGACGATCAGATATCTCAGCTCGCCATCTCCCGGCTGCGCAGAAATTGGAAGAACTCGATACCCTCGCGCAGCCGCCGGCGCATCATTTGCGGGCTCTTGATCATTTCAGCGACGAGAGAGGCAATCTTCTCCCGGCGAAAATAGAAGCGCTTATAAAAGGTCTCGAGCGACTCAAATATTTCGGTATGCGACAGATGCGGGTAATGAAGCGGTGCGATCTGCACGCCGCGCTCGTCGATCATC
>JBARIB010000666.1:0-6797 GCA_049799535.1 Allostellaceae bacterium
CCATATGATCACATTCGCCCGCGCCTGCTCGGCAGGCCGAGAAAATGCGACATTTTATTCCGAGCGGCCAAAGCTTGCCGCCTGAGGAATTTCTCGATCCCGATCACCACCACCAACCGTAATAGCCCCATCATGGCCCGGCGAAAATGACGACCAGCCAGAACAAAACAAAGAGCAGTACCGGTACGCCGACGGCGCCGGCGGTGCCGTAATAGGAACGGCGACCAGCCGTACCAACTGCTGCCGCTCAGCAGAATGAAGATCACAAAAGCCCAGATTAGAAGCCACCACCACAGCCCCGGAAGTTTACTGCGCGTTCATAGGCCGTATTGGTATCGGCCTCGTTGGTCCGGCATTGACTCGATAACTGCCTTATCGCCGATGAGCAAACCATGACGACCTTGCCCTTCGGCAGAAGACCCTTCATATCGCCCTCTTTCGGCGGGGTTCGGCCGCTGAGCTCCATGACATGGCGCAAAGGATCGAGTTTGAATTCCGCGAGCCATTGTTTGCATGACGCTACGTCCAGGGTAAAACATGCGTTTGCATATTTGCTCCATTTCAGGGCCTTTTGCGGGATGCCAACAGGCCCGAGCGCAACCGAGACGCAATTGCCCGTTCGATAGGAGGGACGCATCGCTCAGCGTCGCGGCTCCGCTCCCGCAAAAGCAAGCGCGGTGGCTTGCCCAATGCCGCTGGACGCGCCAGTAGTGAAGATACTCGCTCCGCGCAAATCACGCCTGCTCGGCTCCCGCTGTTGTGACGACGAGGCGAGGCGGGGACATCCATTCCGGTATCAGCTCTTCGAATGAATGACGAGGCAACCGGGGAGGCTGTAAGATGCAGCGAGAGCCGGCGGAGGATCGCTGATGAATGACAAGGGAGCATTGGCGCTTGATACTGAGGGAGCTTCACAGGAGATGTCGCGGCCGCTGGTCGCCGAGACGCTCGCCCGATTCACTGCTGGGCTCGAGTTTCAGCAAATCCCAGCTGCGGTCGTGACGCGCGCGAAATATCTGATGCTCGATGCCGTCGGCATTGCGCTCGCCTCGACTGGGTTCGACTTTGCGCACCGCACACTGACGGCGATCCGCGGTCTCGCGGGTGAGGGCGATACCCCTGTCATCGGCTTTCCGGCTCTCTTGCCGATGCGCGATGCGGCGCTCATCAACGGCGTCCTGATCCACGGTCTCGACTATGACGACACCCATACTGGAGCGGTCGTGCACCCGACGGCGAGCCTGTTGCCGACCGTGCTCGCCGTCGGAGCAAGACGCCGGACGAGCGGCGCGGCCGCTCTTTCGGCTTATGTCGCCGGCATAGAGGCAGCAGCCCGGCTCGGTGCGGTCGCGAAAGGCGGGTTTCATCAGATTGGCTTTCATCCGACCGGTCTCGTCGGCGCCTTTGCCTGCGCGCTCGCCGCCGGCAAACTGTTTGGGCTCGCCGAAGAGCAGCTCGTCATGGCACAGGGCATCACGCTGTCGGCGGCCGCCGGGAGCCTCGAATTTCTCGAAGACGGCGCTTGGACGAAGCGGTTTCACCCGGGCTGGGCGGCCAATGCCGGGATCACCGCCGCAGCTCTCGCCCAGCAAGGTTTTGTCGGGCCCAAACGCGCCTATGAGGGGCGCTTCGGGCTCTATCCGAGCCATCTGCAGGAACATTACGATCACACCTCTCTCGGGCTCGCCACGCGCGGTCTCGGCGAGGTCTGGGAAGTGCTGCAGGTTGCCGTGAAGCCATTCCCAGCTTGCCACTTCATCCATGGCTGCGCCGATGCGGCAATCACCCTCAAGGCTGATCATGGGCTCGACTGGCGCGCGATCGAGCATGTCGAAGCCCTGGTTCCGGCCGAGGTCGTCAAGACCGTGTGTGAGCCGGCCGCCAACAAACGCCGTCCCGCCAACTCCTATGATGCGCAGTTTTCGATACTGTTTATCGTTGCCGCGGCGCTGATCCGCGGCCGGTTCACGCTTGCCGAAGTGACTGCAGATGCGATCGCGGATCCGGCGATCCTGGCGCTTGCCGACCGGGTCGACTATCGGGTCGACCCGGAGTCCGGCTTTCCGCGGTACTATTCGGGCGAGCTCATTGTCACAACCAGGGAGGGCCGTAAACTGCGGCAGCGCGAACATATGAACCGCGGTTGCGGCGACCGGCCTCTCTCCGAGGCCGACATCCTCGCCAAATTCCATGACAATGCCGGCCGAGTCGTCGCGCCGCAATGTGCCGGCGTGATCGCAAAGGCGATCCTTGCCTTCGATACGGCAGGCGATGTGCGCGAGATCGCGCGGAGGCTCGCTGCATGAGCGACGCCGACCAAGAGGGGCTGATTCTCGACAGCCTCGAGCGGTTTCTCGATCGCGAGGTAAAGCCGCATGTCCACGCACTCGAGCATGACGATATCTGGCCTGCCGCGATCGTCGAGGGGATGAAACAGCTCGGCCTATTCGGCGCCACGATTGCGGCCGAGTATGGCGGGCTCGGGCTGACGACCTCCACCTACGCCAAGATCGTCGAGAAAGTCTCGACGGTGTGGATGTCGCTGGCCGGCATTTTCAACTCGCACTTGATCATGGCTGCCGCAGTCGAGAGGTTCGGCACGCCGGCTCAGAAGGAGAAATTTCTGCCGCGTTTTGCGACTGGCGAACTGCGTGGCGGCTTGGCATTGACCGAGCCCGATTGTGGCACCGACCTGCAGGCGATCCGCACCGTGGCGCGGCGCGAAGGCGATCAATACGTCCTCAACGGCACAAAGACTTGGATCTCCAACGGCATCCACGGCCAGATTTTCGCATTGCTGGTCAAGACCGATCCCAATGCCGAGCCGCGTCACCGCGGCATGGGCCTGTTTCTCGCCGAAAAGGGGCCGGGGTTCACGGTGGGCCGCAAGCTGGAGAAGCTCGGTTATAAGGGAATCGACTCGGCCGAGCTGATCTTCAGCGATTACCGCATTCCCGCCGACCGGCTGATCGGCGGTGCCGAGGGGCGCGGTTTGCAACAGGCGCTGGGCGGGCTCGAACTGGGCCGGATCAACGTCGCCGCACGCGGCGTCGGCCTCGCTCAGGCGGCCCTCGACGAAGCCATCGCTTACAGCCAAGTCCGCAAGACCTTCGGGAAGCCGATCTGCGAGCATCAGGCGATCCAGTTGAAGCTCGCCGATATGGCGACACAGGTGCGCGCCGCGCGGCTGCTTGTCGAAGATGCCGCGCGCGCCTATGACAGAGGCGAGCGCTGCGACATGGAGGCGGGCATGGCCAAGCTTTTCGCCTCCGAGGCGGCAATCAACGTCAGCCTCGAAGCGATGCGCATTCATGGCGGCTACGGCTACTCCAAGGAGTTCACTGTCGAGCGCCTATACCGCGATGCGCCGCTGCTCGTCATTGGCGAAGGCACCAACGAATTGCAGCGCATCATCATCGCCCGCCAATTGATCCAGCGGAACCCGGTGTGAAATGCTCCCGCTGGCGGGTCTGCGGGTCATCGCAGTCGAGCAGTATGGGGCCGGGCCTTATGGCTCGATGCAGCTCTCCGATCTTGGCGCCGAGGTCATCAAGATCGAGAACCCGGCAGACGGGGGCGATATGGCGCGGCGGGTCGGACCGTATTTCGTCGGCCCGAATGACAGCCAATTCTTCCACAGCTTCAACCGCAACAAGAAGAGCGTCACGCTCGACCTGAAGAAACCCGCCGCGCGCCATGTATTGGCGGCTTTGACGGCGCAGGCTGACGCAGTGATGGACAATCTGCGCGGCGACTTGCCCGAAAAACTCGGCCTGACTTATCCGGCGCTTGCCCCGGCCAACCCGCGGATCGTGTGCGCTCATCTCTCGGCCTATGGCCGCACCGGGTCGCGAGCTCATTGGCCGGGCTACGATTATCTGATGCAGGCCGAGGCCGGCTATCTCTCTTTGACCGGCGAGCCGGATGGGCCCCCTGCGCGCATGGGCCTCTCTATTGTCGATTTGATGACCGGGCTGTTTGCGGCGTTCGCGCTCGTCTCGGGGGTGCTGGAGGCGCGCACGATGGGAATGGGACGCGATCTCGATGTCAGCCTGTTCGACTGCGCATTGCAGAACCTCTCCTATGTCGCGACCTGGTATCTCAATGCGGGCCACGTGCAGCGCCGAGAGCCGCGATCGGCCCACCCCTCACTGGTGCCAAGCCAGCTCTACCGCACGCGCGACGGCTTCATCTTCATCATGTGCAATAAGGAGAAGTTCTGGCCGGTTCTGTGTGAGCGGGTCGGCCATGCGGAATGGGCGCAAGACCCGCGGTTCTCCAGCTTCAAAGACCGGCTCGCCAACCGCGCTCTCGTCAATCAGCTCCTCGACGAGGCGCTGTCGCGGCGCAGTACCGCAGAATGGCTTGAGCATTTTGCTGGCCTGGTTCCTGCTGCTCCCGTTAACGATATTCGTGCCGCGCTCGACAACCCCGTTGTGCACGAGGCCGGCCGGGTCCGGGAATATCACGGCGAGGGCATGCCGCCAATCCGTATGGTCGCCGGGCCGGTCGTCATCGGCGACGATCCGCCCTGCCGCGCCGCCCCGGCGCTCGGCGCCGACACCGATGCCGTGCTGCGCGACTGCGGGTTTTCCGCCCGTGAGATCGACCAGCTCCGGGCGGAACACGTCATCTGAAGGTCAGGCGGCGAACGCCGTCAGCAGCTCTTGCAATGCCGTGATCTGGTTGCCGGCAATCGAGTTGGGCACAAGCACTGGGGTGTTGACGCCGGCGGCGCGCCACGCCTCAACACCCTCGCGCACCTTTGCCGCAGGGCCAAACACCGTATTGTCGGCGAGCCAGCGGTCCGTCAGGTATTTTGGGATGTCGTCGGAGCGGCTCTCCGCGATCGCCTTCTCGACCGCCGCCATCTCGTCGAAATAGCCCGCTTCCTTCCAGTAGGCGCGGTAATTCGGCAGCAATGCATAATGCACAAGTCGGCGCCGCAGCAGCGCCATCGCCGCGCTCATATCCTCTGAAATACAGACCGGCAGCATATTGCCGATCAGAAAATTCGGATCGTTGCGCTTCTCCGAAGGGATGGCTCCAAGCGATTGCGGCATATGCGATAGGCTGGCATTCGCGAACACCATGCCGTCACCGATCTCTGCGGCGAGGGCGACCATGCGCTGGCGCAGAGTCGCCAGAATGATTGGCGGCAATGCACCGATCGCTTCGTAGGACCGCAGCTTCTCGATAAAGCCGCGGATATCGGACAGCGGCTTGCCCGGCGTGATTCCCAGCCGCTGATAGGTGGGGCCGTGGGCGATGCCAATGCCAAACCGGAAACGCCCGCCCGAGACTTCGTGCAGATAGGCGGCGCTATGCGCAAAATCCTCGACCGTTCGGGCATAGATCGGCGCGATCGCAGTACCGAACGGAATCTGCTCGGTGGCGAATGCCAGAGCCATGCATTGGGCCATGTTACCGAACCGGCTCGGAACATAGATGCCGGCAAACCCGCGCCGCTCGATCTCGCGCGCAATATCGAGTGTTTGCCGCCGCCGTCCCGGCACGGCGACGAGACTGATCGCAGGCAGCAGTTCGGACATCGATCGCCACGCGTACCGCAAGGTCGAGCAACGGCGCGGTCTCTGGGCGACCTTCCATGACCCGCTCGCGGGTCGGCAGCAGGTATCCGATCTTTGGTGGCATGTCCCCGCTACTCCGCGGCGCCGCGGCGGTGCGAGAAGCCCTGCTCCTGGCTGGTCATGAATTCGAGCAATGCGGCGCGCCCGTCTTCGGTCTGGCGGCGGGCACGCAGGATCGCGTCTCCGATCTGCGCCGGGTCTTCGACCCGCTCGCTCCAGCCGCCGAGGTCGCGCGCGATGTTGGCATAGTTCCCGCCTAGGTCGCTGCGCCCGACAAATTCTGTGTCAACTTCATGGGCGACGCCGCCTTTGGCATGACCGGGCTCGATTTCGAGACGGCGGTGCGCTGCGGCATCCCGATCCTGACGATCGTGCTGAACAATTCGACAATGGCGATCGAGACGCATGCGATGGCCTTGTCGCACGAGCGCTACCGCGCACGCGACCCTTGGCGCCGATCGCCAGCCCGAGACCGGTGCCGAGCTCCCGGCCGGTCGCACCCTGGCGCACCGCCGCCCACAAATCGACCGGGTCGACCCCGGCCTTGACGCCCATCGTGAAGACTTCGGCTAGCGCCACCCCCAGCACCGCGCTGGCGCAGTTGGGCACGAGCTTGGCGATCGTGCCGGCGCCGATCGCCCGCCAGATGTCGGTTTCGGGAATCGTGCCCTCAGGTTCTTTCGGAGGCCGCTTCAGCCAACATATCATGCTATCGTGCCGTTGTCCGTGAAATGAGCGGAGTGTGCGTCATGCAGGTCGATCAGAAGTGGGTTGAGCGGAACCTCGGCTTCGATCCGATCGAAATGCCACCGCCGGCATCGACATTCGCGTTCTCTCGGGCAGCGCGGACATCCGACCCCGAGGATCTACAACGCGAGATCATTGACTTCGATTCCGCGTCACCCGCCGGATTGCAATTCCTCGCCTTCACCACGGCGACGGGCCTGTCGCGCTACATCGATGTACCCTGGCCGGACGGATTGGCGCCGACGACTGGCCCTAAACCACGCAGCAGCGGTGACAGTCCCTTGCCCAGAGCCGACGTGCTCGTGGTGACGTGGACAGTGGATGAGGGCCACGCCCTAAGCCGCGTGCTTACGCCAGGCAAGGACTCGCATAACGACTACGTGTCCTACACGCACAACTTCACGGCGATCGCCGAGAAGATGCGTCGCGGGTGTCCGGCACTGCAGGCGAAGCGACTAG
>JBARIB010000667.1:0-1938 GCA_049799535.1 Allostellaceae bacterium
TATCAAAGGTGATCGCAGTGGCCATATCATGTAGATTTTGTGAGATACCAAGAGTGGACGGAGGCATTTGATATGGGGTAAGCGTTCCGAGTGCTAAATAATTCCAAGCAGCGAGGCAGGCAACTGGCAATGCGCCTCCCAGGGCGATGCGCGCTAGCCCGAATTTCTCACCGAATCAGGTGCATTGGGGCTTAGATTCTGAGAGAATCGTGTTGTAGCCACGGTTTTTCTCGAATCCACAGGAAGCCCCAATGCCGACAGAGTGTAACCCCGCCTTGCTCGAATTTCCACCCGTCGAAGGCCGCCACGTGGTGGCCTCGTTCGACGGCGGCGCAATCACCTCGGACGCCGGCGCTCTGCTGCTCGGCCAGACCGACCAGGCGATCCGGCTGACCGAGCGATTTGCCGCCTGCTTCACCGATACACGCACCGCCGAGTTGGTTGAGCACCAGGTCGAGACCATGGTGATGCAGCGCATCATCGGCATCGCGCTTGGCTATGAGGACCTCAACGACCACGACGACCTGCGCCATGACCCGGTACTGGCAGTGCTGGCCAGCAAACTGCAGGCACAGCGGTGCGACTGTGCGCCGCTGGCCGGCAAATCGACGCTGAACCGGCTGGAGCTGAGTCGCGATGAGCCGACGCGCTATCACAAGGTCAGCCACGATCCCGTGGCGATCGAAGGCTTGTTCGTCGACCTTTTCCTGGAGGCCCACAAGAAGGCGCCGAAGCAGATCATCCTCGACCTGGATGCTACCGACGATCCGCTGCACGGCAACCAGGAAGGCCGCTTCTTCCACGGCTATTACGACTGCTACTGCTACCTGCCGCTCTATATCTTCTGCGGTCGGCACCTGCTGGCGGCCAAGCTGCGGCAAGCAAATGCCGACGCCGCGGCAGGAGCAGTGGAAGAGGTTGCCCGCATCGTCGCACAGATTCGCTGCCGTTGGCCGCGTGTGCGCATTCTGCTGCGTGGTGATTCAGGCTTCACCCGCGAACCCCTGATGGCGTGGTGCGAAGCCAACCGCGTGGACTACGTGTTCGGCCTGGCCGGCAACAACAGGCTGGACCAAGCGATCATCCCCGAACTGATCACGGCGACGATCGAAAGCATCCACACCGGCAAGCCGGCCCGCTGCTTCAAGGACTTCAGCTACCGCACACGCGACAGTTGGAGCCGCGAGCGCCGCGTCATCGGCAAGGCCGAGGTGACCGGCGGCGAGGCCAATCCGCGCTTCGTGGTTACCTCGCTGCAGCGGAGCGAGGCAGGGGCGCGACATCTGTACGAGAAGATCTACTGCGCTCGCGGCGACATGGAGAACCGCATAAAAGAGTGCCAGCTCGATCTGTTCGCCGACCGCACCTCGACGGCGACCATGCAGGCCAACCAGCTCCGGCTGTGGTTTGCCTCGATGGCTTACGTCCTGCTGTGCGCCTTGCGCCGCATCGGCCTGGCGCACACGCAGTTCGCCGAGGCAACCTGCGGCACCATCCGGCTGAAGCTGTTGAAGCTGGGAGCCTTGGTGCGGGTCAGTGTGCGGCGGATCAAGATCGCCATGGCGTCGGCCTGCCCGTGGCAGGACGAGTTCGCACTGGCACACGCTCGGCTCCGCAACGCCCTCGCCTGATACGAACCAGACAGTCGCATAGGTGCCATACAGTCCCGCCAACGCCGCCGACACCGCGGCGAGGGCGGAGCTTCGCCGTCATCCGCCACATTCCTCTCTCGACACAGAGACACGTGGTAGTTCGGTCCGGACTCGCAATATAGCCTGCGAGGCTACTCGTCAGTATGAGAAATGCGGGCTAGGTCGGCAGCCAAGTCAGACGCCGAGCGCCGGCAACTCAGCGTCATGTTCTGCGACCTGGTCGGGTCGACCGCCCTCTCCGCGCGGCTCGATCCAGAGGACCTGCGCGAGGTGATCGGCGCTTACC
>JBARIB010000668.1:0-19079 GCA_049799535.1 Allostellaceae bacterium
ATATAGGCGAGTGATGGCAACCCCCAGGACATATTGCGCCTCGTCGCCGCGACATAATACAACGTATGGGTGATGATCGTTGTCGATCTCCCCAATGAAGCCGCCACAGCGGCGCTCGCCGTTCGCATCGCCGGGCTCGCGCAGCGGGCCGATATCATTGCTCTGAAAGGCGAGCTCGGTGCCGGCAAAACGACCTTTGCACGCGCCTTCATCCGCGCCCGTGGTGAGCATGAAGATGAGGTGCCGAGCCCGACCTTCACGCTGGTGCAGGTTTATCAGCTCGACCCGGCCGCCGTCTGGCATTTCGACCTTTATCGGCTGCGTGACCCCGAGGAAGCTTGGGAGCTCGGCATCGAGGACGCTTTCAGCGATGGCATCTCATTGATCGAGTGGCCCGAAAGGCTCGGCTCGCTATTACCCGAGCGCCGTCTCGAAATCGCTCTGGAATTCGACGATCACCCCGGTGCTCGGCGTGCCTTGCTGGATCCGGGCACAGGATGGCATGCGCGGCTCGCGGCTATTGCAGCCGATGCTTGACGGACCCAGTTCCGTACTCCCACTGGCAGCGGGGGCTTGCGATACGTCACGAAAGCGAGCCATGGCCGCTTTTCTGGACCGATGTGGATGGGGCGGCGTGCCGCCGGTGCCGCTTTCCGGCGATGCTTCTTTCCGGCACTATTATCGCCTTCGCATTGGAGGCCGCCGCGCTGTCCTGATGGATGCGCCGCCGCCGCAGGAAGATGTTGCTCCCTACGTCATCGTCGCGGCGCTGCTGCGCGAGCTCGGGTTCAGCGCACCGGAGGTCTTTGCGGAAGATCGCACCGCCGGCTTTCTATTGATCGAGGATTTTGGCGACGACACCTACACGCGATTGCTCGATCGCGGAGCCGACGAGCCGGCCCTCTATTCGCTCGCGGTAGACACCTTGATCGAGCTGCAGCGCGCATTTAGGGCGCGCGGCGCTCCCGACCTGCCCGTCTATGACATGGACCGCCTGCTTGGCGAGGCAGCGCTGCTCGTAGATTGGCATGCGCCGGCAGCCCTCGGAGCCCCGCTGCCTGATGGCCGGCGCGAGGAGTATCTCGCGGCATGGCGGGTGGTGCTGACGCAGGCGCCCTGGCTTGACGATACTTTGGTGCTCCGCGATTATCATGTCGACAATCTGATGCTGCTGCCGGGCCGTTCGGGAGTGCAGGGCTGCGGGCTGCTGGATTTTCAGGACGCGGTTTTTGGTCCGCCGAACTACGACTTAGTATCGCTCCTCAAGGACGCTCGCCGCGATGTTCCCGATGCACTCCGGCAAAGGATGGTCGAGCGCTATTTGGCCGCTTTCCCGACACTCGATTGGCAGGAGTTCGTTTGCTCCGCCGCCATTCTCGCGGCCCAACGCAACTGCAAGATCCTGGGTATCTTCACACGGTTGTGGAGGCGCGACGGCAAACCGGGTTACCTCGTCCACATCCCGCGCGTTTGGCGCCTGCTCGAACAAGACCTTCGCCACCCTGCCCTCGCGCCGGTCACGGAGTGGCTCGATCGTCATTTCCCGCGCTCGGCTCGACATGCCCCCGCGGTGCAGACACCAGCAGCACGATGACGCCGAGCTCCGCTATGGTGCTCGCCGCCGGGCTGGGCCAGCGGCTGCGGCCGCTGACCGAAACCATTCCGAAACCTCTTATCGAGATAAACGGCCGCACCTTGCTCGATCATGCGATAGATCGGCTCGTGCAGATCGGGGTCGAACGCGTGGTTGTCAATGCACATTACAAGGCAGCGATGATAGCCGCACATCTTGCCTGCCGGGATTACCCGCGCATCGAGATATCGTCGGAACCGGAGCTGCTCGATACCGGCGGCGGCGTCGCGCGAGCATTGCCGCTCCTCGACGAGACCTTTTTTGTCGTCAACAGCGATAGTTTGTGGTTCGACGGCAAGGATCCCGTCCTGCAGCGGCTCGCCGCGGCCTTCGATCCCGGAAATACGGACGGAGTACTTCTTCTGGCGCCTACGGCGACGGCAATCGGCTACGAGGGAAGCGGAGACTATTTCCTCGAACGATCGGGCAGACCGCGCCGCCGCAGCGAGCACGAAATCGCTCCTCACGTGTTCGCGGGGGTGCAGCTGCTGCATCGCCGCCTGTTCGATGGCGAATCCGACCGCATTTTCTCGCTGGTGAGGCTGTTCGACCGAGCCGAGAAGGCTGGGCACCTCGGCGCCATCGTGCATGATGGCGAGTGGTACCATATCGGTACGCCGGAGGGCTTGGCCGGGGCCCGCGAAAAACTGTCGTCGCGCCGGATCCAGCATTAGTTTCAAATAATTACCAACGTTCCGGGCACAGGCCGGGTGCGGCTAAAAGTCTACACGATCGGCGCGGAGCGGCCTTTTCTCGCGACACTCGCACACGGGGTTCTTGGAATGGCCGCTGGCGATCCGCTGCGGCTCCCGCGCACCACCGTGTTGCTGCCAACGCGGCGCGCTGTTCGGTCGCTGCGCGAAGCCTTCCTGCGCATCGCCTCGGAGCAAAGCGAAGCCGGAAGGGCTTTGCTGCTACCGCGAATGCGGCCGGTGGGCGACCTCGACTCCGACGAGCTATCGCTAGCCGATGGGACGGCGGATGACGGGCATTTGGGCGTGCCGCCGGCCATCCCGGAGTTGCGACGCCGGCTTCTGCTGACCCGTCTGGTGCTGAGCTGGGGCGAACGCCGCGGCGCGGATCCGCTCCTTCCCGGGCAAGCCGCCGCCCTCGCGGCGAGCCTAGCCCGCCTTCTCGACACGGCCGCAACCGAAGGAGCGACTTTCGCCAACCTTGCGGAGCTTGTTCCGGAAGATCTCGCAGAGCACTGGCGGATCGTTCATCGCTTTCTGGAAATCCTGCCGCATTATTGGCCGCAGATCATCGCCGAAGAGGGCGCCCTCGACCCCACGGAGAGGCGCAACCGCTTGCTCGCGCGTCAGGCTACGATTTGGCGCGCCTCCCCGCCTCGCGATCCGGTTGTCGCCGCGGGGCTGATGGGCGGCATTCCTGCGGTGACCGAGCTGCTTTCCGTTGTGGCCGCTCTCGACCAGGGCGCGGTCATCCTGCCCGGTCTCGACCGCGACTGTGATGAGGCCCAATGGCAGGCGATTGAACAGGACGAGTCACATCCGCAGTACCTCATGGCGGGGTTGCTGCGAGACTTGGAATTCAACCGTGCCGATGTTCGCGACTGGCCTCCCGATAAGAGCGGCGCCGCTCTCGTCCGAGGGCTCGACGCGGTGGCAGATCTGCCGCTGTTTGCCCATGCCTCCCGAGGTGCGGGAACGCGGGCACGCCGCATTCGGCTGGTTGGTGAAGCGTTGCGGCCGGCGAGCACCACTGATGCCTGGCGCCGTCTTGCGCCACAACCACTTGACGCGCTCGAAGGGCTAAGCCGCTACGATTGCGCGAGCCCTCAGCAAGAGGCGGTGACGATCGCGCTGCTGCTCCGCCGCAAGCTCGAAACGCCCGGAGCGACGGCGGCGCTCGTCACACCCGACCGTGAGCTCGCCCGCAGAGTGGCGGTCGAATTGCGTCGCTGGGGTGTCGAGATTGACGATTCCGCCGGCATGCCGTTGAGCCGAAGCCCGCCAGGCGTGTTCTTGCGCCTCGTGCTCGAACTCGTCGAAAGCCAGCTCGCGCCGGTGCCAATGCTGGCCGCATTGAAACACCCGTTGGCATCGGGTGGGCTCGCCCCCGTCGCCTTCCGCGATCTCTCCCGTGAGCTGGAGAAGGCGATCCGCGGCCCCCGCCCCGCTCCCGGTTTCGCCGGACTTAAAGCGGCCCTTGCCGCAGACTACGCTTTGCAACGGTTTGTCGAGCGGCTCGAAGCTTGCTTAGGTTCACTGCCCGAATTGCTGGATGCGGACACAGTGCCACTCGCCCGGCTCGCCGCATCGCACATCGAGGCCGCCGAACGGCTGGCGGCGACCGCTTCGGAGACCGGATCAGAGCGTCTCTGGCGCGAAGCGGCAGGCGAGGTAGCGGCCCGTTTCTGCCACGAGTTGATCGAGGCCGCGCGAGATTTCCCGCCTCTGCCGGGACGTTGCTACCCGGCCCTGTTCGAAGCGCTCGCCGCGGGGGCCGTCGTCCGCCCCGCCTACGGCCGCCACCCGCGGCTGGCGATCTGGGGCCCCCTCGAAGCGCGGTTGCAGCATCCGGATCTGCTCGTCCTGGGTGGCTTGAACGAGGGAACGTGGCCGGGAAGCGCCGGGGACGATCCATGGATGTCACGGCAGATGCGCCGCGAATTCGGCATCGCGCCGCCGGAGAGAGCGATCGGGCTTGCCGCGCATGATTTTGCCCAGGCCATCGGCGCCCCGGAGGTCGCGCTGACCCGCGCGGCACGAAGCGAGGGCGTTCCGGCGGTGCCGTCTCGATGGCTGCTGCGGCTCGATACCGTGCTCCGCGCCATCGGCCTCGACGCGGCGCTCCGGGCAGACGTGAACGTGCGGCAAGCCGCCGAGCAGATCGATCATGCCGACATGTACCGGCCCTTGGCGCCGCCGTCGCCACGTCCCCCGCTTGCTTCACGGCCGAGGACGCTGTCGGTGACGCAGATCGAGACGTGGCTGCGTGATCCTTATGCCATCTACGCCGGCCACATTCTGAAGCTCAAGGCACTCGACGAGCTCGATGCCGATCCGGGCCGGGCGGAGCTGGGGACAATCATCCATCGCACGCTCGAAGAAATCGTCCGCTGCTTCCCGCGAGGGCTGCCCTCCGATGCCGAGGGGGAGCTGCTGCGGATTGGCAGAGAGCAATTCGGCGCGACCCTGTCGCGCCCCGGGGCTTGGGCTTTCTGGTGGCCGCGTTTTGAGCGAATCGTCCGCTGGCTGGTGAAGGAAGATGCGGCCCGGCAGTCCGACGTTAGAGAAAGCTTTGGTGAATGTGAGGGCCGGTGGACTTTTACCGCGCACGGTGGACCTTTCACGATCACCGCCAAGGCCGACCGCATCGATCGGCTCGCCGATGGCGGCGTTGTGCTCGTCGACTACAAGACCGGCACCCTCCCCTTGCCCAAGGTGGTCCAGGCGGGTTTTGCGCCGCAGCTTCCACTCGAAGCAGCGATTTTAGAGAATGGTGGGTTCAAGAACATCACCGGCACCGCGAAGGCACTCGAATACTGGCGCCTAACCGGTGGGGAACCCGCGGGAGAACGCTGCCCGATCGACGCGGGTGATCCGGGCGGCCTGATCGAGCGCGTTTTCAAGCGAGTCGAGGCCCTCATCGAACGATTTGATGATCCGGAAACGCCGTATCTCGCGGTCCCCTCCCCGCGTTGGGCGCCGCGCTTCTCCGACTACGGTCATCTCGAGCGGCTCACCGAAGGCGAAGCGGAGGAATGAGACCGTTCGAGGATCCGGGCGGACCGCAGCGAAGAGCAGCCGCCCCTCGCGCCTCAGTTTGGGTGTCTGCATCGGCCGGAACTGGCAAGACGCGAGTGCTGATCGATCGCCTGCTGTGGCTGATGCTCGACGGCACCGATCCGGCTCGCATCCTTTGTCTGACATTCACGCGGGCCGCTGCGGCTGAAATGTCCAACCGGTTGAACGAAGAGCTCGCGAGATGGGCGACCTTGCGGTCGGGAGCGCTCGCGCAGGCTTTGCACGACCTGACCGGGCGGCTTCCGGGGGATGCAGAGGTTGCGCGCGCGCGACAGCTCTTCGCGCGGGTTCTCGATACGCCCGGCGGCATCAAGATCGCCACGATTCACTCGTTCTGCCAAACCCTGCTGCGCCGCTTCCCATTAGAGGCGGGAGTGCCGGCGGAATTTTCGGTCATGGACGAGCGTACCGCCCGCGAAGCCCTCATCGAGGCGGGCGAACGCGTTGTCATCGCGGCCCGTGACGGCACCGACCGCGAGCTCACCGAAGCGCTGGCGGTCGTCGCCCGCCACGCGGCCGAAGAACGATTCGGGGCGTTGATGGCGGCACTCGCGGCCGAACGTGCCAAGCTCCGCCAAGCATTGCAGGCCGGCCATGCGGAGTTCCGCCACAGGCTGTGCAATGCACTGTCCCTAGCGACCGGAACCACCGAGGCAACGCTGATCACCGATTTCTGCGCCGAAGGAGCCGGCAACGAAGCGGCATTGCGCTCAGCTGCGGCGGCCCTGGCAGCCGGATCCTTGGGCGACCAGAAGCGCGGCGCCATCCTCTCCGAGTGGTGCAATGCTCGGCACCACCGCCGCGGGATGATCGAAGCGTATGTCAGGATGTTTCTTACGGCCGAGGGCGAGATCCGCAAAACGCTGATTACGCAGGAGGCGGCCCGCGCTGCTGCCTTCGATGCTCCGGCTGTCCTCGCGGCAGAAGCGGAACGGGTCAAGAAGTTCTCCGAGTTGCAACCGGCGGTAGCGCTTGCCGACGCGAGCTGCGCTCTGGTTCGGCTTGGCGGCGCGCTGATCGACGCTTACACGCAATATAAACAGTCCAAGGGTGCACTCGATTACGACGACCTGGTCTCGATCGCGCTCAAGCTTCTGGGGCGCCCTGGTATCGCACCATGGGTGCTGTTCAAGCTGGACGGCGGTCTCGATCACATCCTGATCGACGAAGCGCAAGATACCAACCCCGCGCAGTGGCAGATCGTCGCCGCACTCGCGCAGGAGTTTTTCGCCGGCGAGGGCGCCCGCCACCGCCTGCGCACGATTTTCGCCGTGGGTGATACCAAGCAGTCGATCTTCAGTTTCCAGGGTGCCGACCCGCGCGCTTATCTCGAGATGCGCGACTATTTCTATGCTCGGGTCAATAACGCCCGACAGGACTGGAGGGTCGTGCCGCTCGAAATTTCATTCCGTTCCACCGAGCCAGTGCTGCGGGCGATCGATGCGATCTTTCGGCAAGACGCGGTACGCGACGGCGTTGCGTTAGACGGGAGCGAAATCCGCCATATCGCTGCCCGAGCGGGACATGCGGGGCTGGTCGAGCTGTGGCCGCCAGTTGCGCCACATCCCGAGGAACTGCCCGACCCAATGGCGCTGCCGATTACCCGGCATCGCCCAGCCGAGCCGCGCACTCGGCTGGCCGGCGCGATTGCCGCGACGATTGGAGACTGGATCAGAAACGCCGAAGTACTCGAAGCGCGCGGCCGGCCGATCCGGCCGGGGGACGTCATGGTTCTCGTGCGCCGCCGCAACGAGTTTGTCGGCGACCTGTTGCGCGCCCTCAAACAACGCGACATTCCCGTCGCCGGCGCCGACCGGCTGATGCTGACGAGCCAACTCGCGGTAAAGGATCTGGTGGCGCTCGGCCGGTTTCTGCTGCTCCCGGAAGACGACCTCAACCTCGCGACGGTGCTTAAGGGACCTTTTTTCTGCATCGGCGAGCAAGCGCTATTCGATCTCGCCTATGACCGCGGTAACGACAGGTTGTGGACCCGCCTCCGCGCCAAAGGAAACCCCGAGCTGCGCTCCATCGCCGAGCGGCTTTCCGCATTGCTTGCACGCGCCGATTTTGTGCCGCCCTACGAGCTCTATGCCGAGATTCTCGGCGCCGAGGGCGGCCGCCGCGCCTTGCTCGAACGGCTAGGCATTGAGGCCGAGGATCCCGTCGAAGAGTTCCTCGGCTTGGCCCTTGCGTACGAACGGGAACATGCGCCATCACTGCAGGGCTTTCTCCAATGGCTCGCCTCCGGTGATGCCGAAATCAAACGCGATTTCGGCGCGCGTCAACGCGACGAAGTACGCATCCTGACGGTGCACGGCGCCAAGGGGCTCGAAGCGCCGATCGTCTTTCTGCCGGACTCAATGCAAGTGCCGAAGCCACCGGAACCACCGATATGGAGCGGGCGCAAAGGGCTGCCACTATGGGGTCCGCGGCGCTGCGCCGCCGTCCCGCTTTACCTCGCCGAAAGGGAGGCTCTGCGTGGGCGTCAGCTGCAGGAGTACCGGCGGCTTCTGTATGTCGGGCTGAGCCGAGCGCAGGACCGGCTCTACATTTGTGGCTGGCAGACTAGGGAGTCCGCAAGAGAGCTCTGCTGGCACACTATGTGCCGCGCTGGCCTTGCAGGAATCGCGACACCGTTCGCATTCGATGCTACGGCGCTGATCGGCCACGATGGGTGGTCCGGCGAAGGATGGCGGATTACCTGCACTCAGCGTATGGCGCCGGTCGGGGATTTCAAACCCGAGGCCGTGCCTGCGGCAGGATCGCTGCCGGATTGGGTTAAAAGGCCGCCACCGGCGGAACCCGATCCGCCGAAGCCTCTCGTGCCGTCACGGCCGAGCGGGGCCGAGCCCCCTGCATTCTCGCCTGTAAGTATCATGGGGCCCGACTGCTTCAAGCGCGGGCTGCTGGTGCATCGCTTGCTGCAGAGCCTGCCCGAGCTGGAGCTGAAGGAGCGCGAAGCCGCAGCTCGGCGCTATTTGGCGTTGCCGATGCACAATCTCCCAGCCGATGCCCAGGATGACATCCGGCGCGAGGTGCTGGCCGTACTCGACCACCCCGAGTTTGCTCCTCTGTTTGGCCCGGGATCGCAAGCCGAGGTGCCGCTTGTCGGACTGATCGGCGACCACGCTGTGTCGGCGCAGATCGATCGCCTTATTGTGGAGGAAGACCGGGTCCTGATCGTCGATTACAAAACGTTGCGCCCTCCGCCCGCCGTCGAGCAACAGGTCGCGCCGATTTATCTGCGCCAACTGGCGATATACCAAGCGGCGCTGGCGCGTATCTATCCAGGTCGCGAGATCCGCTGCGCCCTCTTATGGACTGACGGCCCGCGACTGATGCCGATCAGCTCCCACCTCCTTGCGGGCTACCTGTCTTGACGCGGCTTTTTCGGCTCCCTTAATCTCGTCGGCAGGTAAGCGAAGGAAGCCAGATGAAGCCGATCGCCGTGACCGACAGCAACTTCGATGGTGAGGTACTCCGTGCCAGCGGGCCGGTTCTGGTAGACTTCTGGGCGGAATGGTGCGGCCCGTGCCGCATGATTGCGCCCTTCTTGGAGGAGCTTGCGACCGACATGGCGGGCAAGGTGACGGTTGCCAAAATCAATATCGACGAGAACCCGCAGACCCCGATGAAATACGGGGTCCGAGGGATCCCGACTGTCATGCTGTTCAAGAGCGGGCAGGTTGCCGCCACGAAGATCGGCGCGCTGCCCAAGACTAAGCTTTACGAGTGGGTCGAATCCGTTCTGTGATTTCGCACCGGCCCTAGGAGGGGCTCCGGGTGCATTCGGCCAGCTATACAAACCCGAGGTGTTCCGCTCCTTCCTTACGGAACGACCGACGCCCTCGGCTCACCTTCCCGGTGCGCGATAGTTGACGCTCTTTTCGAGGGCGCGGTCGACCTCCTCGACGGTCAACAGCGGCGTGGTCCGGGTGCGCACCAGCCCCGCTGCCGAGATGGCCACTCCGATGGCCGTAGCTGCGACATTGTCCGGCAGATCTACGATTATGTAAGCGTCGTCTTGCCCGAGGGCGTAGTAAAGGCACTCGAGCTTGCCGCCACTACCTTCGATGGCTGCCGTCACGGCGGCCCGGCGGCCCGAGGCCTTGTCTTTTTGCAGACCCTTTAGGCCCTCGGAGCTATAGGACGCGGCGATCAGATATTTCGGCATGATCAACCTCCCTAAAACCGTCCGGCTTAGGCACGGACGAGGTTCTATTCGTATCATGACGTGAACGCCGCGGCGAGGGCGCAAAACATTCAGCTCCTCAGCCTCTGTCGCCTGCCTGGTCGCTAGCCAATTCGCTCTTATTTCTTCGAAGCTGCCATTCCGTCGCTGTATTTGGCATGCTCTTATCGCGCAAACCTTATCTTCGAATGGAGCCATGCCATGGAGCCGCGCGATTACGGCCCGTTTCCTTACGTTCCAATCAAGGACCGGGCAAAGCTGGAATGGCCCGGCGGCGCCCGAGTCGCGGTTTGGGTCATCCCCAATATCGAGTTCTTCCCGCTGACCCGCGGCATTGCCGGCTATCCCGGCGGGCCTGTCGGCAATCCGCCTTCCGTCCGCGCCTGGGCGCAGCGTGATTATGGCAATCGGGTCGGCATCTGGCGGCTGATGGATGTGCTCAGCAAGCACCGCATCTGCGCGAGCCCGACGCTCAACAGCGACATCTGCGACCACCACCCGCAGATCGTGCGGGCAGCGGTCGAACTCGGCTGGGAGATCCTCGGGCACAATCAAACCAATAGCGTCTGGCTCGACCAGTTGAAGCCCGAGGAAGAACGCCTGACGATCGGCCGTACACTATCGCGGATCGCCGAGATGACCGGCCGTAAGCCGGTCGGCTGGCTTGGCGCCGGTCTCGCCGAGACCTGGCACACGTTAGATTTTCTTGTCGAGGAAGGCTGTCTCTACGTCGCCGACTGGGTCAATGACGACCAGCCCTATTTCATGGATATCAGCGGCAAACGGCTGGTCTCGATCCCGTACTCTTACGAGATCAACGATGCGCCGCACTTTCAATACCGCAACGGCACGATCGACGATTTCGAAAAAATGATACGACGGCAGTTCGACACTCTCTATGCCGAGGGCGCCGAGTCCGGCCGGGTGATGGCCATATGTCTGCATCCCTATCTAATTGGCGTACCGCATCGCATTGCCGGGCTCGACGCCGCGCTGCACTACATCCGCTCCCACGACGGGGTCTGGTTCGCGACCGGCGAAGAGATCGTGCGGCACTGGCTGCAATCGGGCGCGACGTTCTGACTGCCGTGCGCCTCAAAACAAGCCCGTCCAGCCAGCGAGACCGAATAGGACGCCGCCGATCATGAACAGCAGCAGCGGATGGAGGCCAGGCCAGCGTAAGATCAGAGCAGTCGAAGCGATCGCTGCGACCCAGACCGCAACTCCGCCTGGCGACACCCGCAATACCGCGATGCCGCCTGCAAGGATCAGTCCGGCAGCGATCGGTGCGAGGCCGCGCTCGATCGCTGCGTGCCATACCGAGCCGCGCCATCGGTCCCACAAGCGGGCCGCGGCATAGACGAGGAGAGAGGACGGCAGGTAGAGCGCGACAGTCGTGGTCAAGGCGCCGGTGAGGCCTGCCACCTTCCAGCCGATTAACGTCGACAGCATCGTGCCGGGCCCGGGCGCAGCGCGCGATATCGCGAACAGGTCGGCGAATTCGCGCTGCGTGGTCCAGGCATGGACGGTGACGGATTGGTGCTCGATCTCGGCGAGGAGCGAGGCGCCGCCGCCGATCGAAAGGAGCGACAGCGGCGCGAAGACCAGCGCCAGCGCCAGCAGTTTTCTGACCTCGTCAGGCATTGCGGCCGTATCTCGTAACAAGCGACAACCCAATGCTGATCGGCGCTAAGCAAAGAACGACGGGTATCATTGGCCAGCGCAGCACACCGACTCCGAGCACGGTCGCAAATGTCACGGCGAGGGGGACAGCCGCCCCCACCTTGAACCGGACGAGCTTCAGTCCGGTAGCAAAGGTCAGACCGATCGCGGCTGCGGCGACACCGTCAAGGACGGCGTGCAAGGTGGAACTCTGGCTGATCCCTGCAAGCGCCATGGCAAGCACCACAACGATCACAAACGGGCCTGATAGGAGCCCGAACACAGCCGCCAGCGCTCCAGAGAGGCCGCGCAGGCGCCGGCCGACCTGGACGGTGAGGTTGACGCCTCCCGAACCGGGCACCATTCGCCCCAACGCCGCGCTCGACAAAAACTGGGAATCGTCGATCCAGCGCCGGCGTTCGACGATTTCGCGATACAGCCAGCCGGCGGTGCCCCCGCCAAAACTCGTCACCCCGAGCCGGAAAAAGGCGGCAAAGATGGCGGGAAGTCCTATTCGCGCAACCCGCTGGGCACTCGCTTCTCTAACCTCCGCCACGAGATCCTTCCGATCTATCGCTTACCCTTCCGACCGTATCCGCACTCTCGGGGGATTTCCATGGACCGAGCGACAGGTTAGGCTTGCAGCCCCTCAAGTCGCTTGAGGCGTCGCCCATGGTTGATATTTCGCCCGATATGACCCCGCCGCAACCAGTGCGGCTTGCCGATTATCGGCCTCCAGCCTTTCTCATCGACACCGTCGATCTGGTATTTGAACTTGGTGACACCGACACGCGGGTCAAATCGCGGCTGCGGGTCCGGCGCAACCCGGATCCTCTGGACCAAGCAGCGCCATTGCATCTCGACGGCGAGGAACTCGAGCTCATCTCATTGGCGCTCGACGGCGAGCCGCTCGGCGCGAACCGCTATCAGCTCCCGCCCGAAGGCGGTCTGACCCTGGCCGACGTGCCCGATACCTTCACGCTCGATGTCGAGACCCGCATCACCCCGGGGACGAATACGGCGCTCTCCGGCCTCTACATGTCGGGCGGGAACTTCTGCACGCAATGCGAGCCCGAAGGCTTTCGCCGCATCACCTTTTTCGTCGACCGGCCCGATGTGATGGCCCGTTACACGACGACGATCACCGCTGACAAGGAACGCTTCCCGGTGCTGCTGTCGAACGGCAACCCGGTCGACCACGGCGAGGTGGGTGAAGGCCGCCATCGGGCGAAATGGGTCGATCCGCACCCCAAGCCCTCATATCTGTTCGCGCTGATAGCCGGCGACCTTGTCCCTGTGCGGGACCACTTCATGACCCGCTCGGGTAAGGACGTCGCTCTCGCGATCTGGGTGCGGCGCGGCGACGAAGAGAAATGTGGCCATGCGATGGCCTCGCTGAAAAAGGCGATGCGCTGGGACGAGGAGGTCTTTGGCCTCGAATACGACCTCGACGTCTTCAATATCGTCGCCGTCAGCGATTTCAATATGGGCGCGATGGAGAATAAGGGCCTCAACATCTTCAACACGCGCTATGTGCTGGCCAAACCCGAGACGGCGACAGATACCGATTACCAGAATATCGAAGCGGTCGTTGCACACGAGTATTTCCACAACTGGACCGGCAACCGGGTGACCTGTCGCGACTGGTTTCAGCTCTCGCTGAAAGAGGGGCTGACGGTCTTTCGCGACCAGGAGTTTTCCGCCGACCAGGGCAGCCGCACGGTGCGCCGCATTGCCGAGGTGCGCACGTTGCGCGCCATCCAATTCCCCGAGGATGACGGGCCGCTCGCCCACCCGGTGCGGCCGCAGAGCTATATCCGGATCGACAATTTCTATACGCCCACGGTCTACAACAAAGGCGCCGAACTGGTGCGAATGATCCAGACCCTGATCGGCAAGGAAGCTTTCCGCCGCGGGATGGATCTTTACATCCGCCGTCACGACAATCACGCCGTTACGATCGAGGATTTCGTAGCAGCGATGCAGGACGCGAGCGGCGTTGACCTTACGCAATTCAGGCTGTGGTACGAGCAGGCGGGGACCCCCGAAATCACAGTGGACGACCGCTGGGATCCGGCAGCCGGCAGTTACGAGCTGACTGCGGCACAAAAAGTGCCGCCGACCCCTGGCCAGCCGGAGAAACTACCAATGCTGGTCCCGTTGGCGATGGGATTGGTCGCGCAAGACGGCGGCGAATTGCCGACCCGGCTCGAAGGTGAGACCGGCGGCCGAACAGGGACCCGAATTCTGCCGCTGAGTGAGCTGCGGCAGAGTTTTCGCTTTATCGATTTGCCTGCACCGCCGGTGCCGTCGCTGCTGCGCGGCTTCTCGGCGCCGGTCAAGCTCAAGGGCATACCGCTCGACCGGCTCAAATTCCTCGCCGTGCACGACCCCGAACCGTTTGCCCGCTGGGAGGCCGGCCAACAGGTTGCGACCAGTTTGCTGCTCGGGTCGATCGCCGCTTATCAGCGTGGCGAAACTCCTGCATCCCTCGACCCCGAGCTCGTTACGGCGATGAGGCGCACCCTCACCGAGGCCGACCGCGATCCGGCCTATGCTGGCGAGGCACTCAACTTGCCGAGCGAGTCGTTCCTTGCCGATCAGCTCGCGGTTGTCGACGTCGACGCCATCCATGCCGCCCGCGAGTATGTCAGGGCGACGCTCGGCGAAGTGCTGGCGACCGAGCTCAAGGCCGCCTACGAGAAATACGCCGATAGCGGCCCCTACCGCATCGACGGCGTATCGATCGGCCGAAGGGTCCTGCGCAATGCCTGCCTAGCCTACATCACGGCCGCCGACCCGGAGAAAGGTGCGGCGCTCGCGATGGCGCAGTTCGAGGCCGGGCGCACCATGACCGATGTGCTAGCGGCGCTGATTGTGCTCGCCGATCTCGACCGGCCCGAACGTGAGAAGGCGCTCGCCCGGTCGTATGAGTTGTGGTCACATGACGATCTCGTCGTCGACAAATGGTTCGCGCTGCAAGCGCGATCGTCACTACCCGGGACCCCCCAGCGCGTCCGGGAGCTCACCCACCATCCCGCCTTCGAACGCAAAAATCCGAACCGTGTGCGGGCGCTGATCGGCACTTTCGGCCAAGCCAATCAATTGCGTTTTCACGATGCGAGCGGCGCCGGCTACTTGTTGCTCGCGGACGAGGTCATCGCCGTCGACCCGGTAAATCCGACGATAGCGGCGCGCCTCGTACAGCCACTCGGCTCTTGGCGCCGCCACGATTTGGCGCATCAGGCCCTGATGCGCCGCGAACTGGAACGCGTCCTCGCCACCGCCCATCTCAGCAAGAACACCTACGAGGTTGTATCCAAGAGCCTCGGGTAGCGGTTGCCCGGCGCCCGATATTGGGCCAGGTTGCGGACACAAAGCCGGGAGCGGGCGCGATGACGAAAAGTTCGGCCTCACACACGGCGCCGCCGGAGCCGGGCACATGAACACCGCGCCGCACCGTTCCTATGACCTTTTAACCGTTGGCGAGACGTTGCTGAGGCTTTCGCCGCCTGGCTATCAGCGCCTTGATCAGGCACGGCGGTTCGAGATCGGGGTCGGCGGCAGCGAGCTTAACGTCGGATGCGTGCTCGCCCGGCTTGGCCGCCGCGTCGCCTGGGTGTCACGATTGCCTGCCGGCCCCCTCGGCCGCATCGTCGACGGCGAGGCGCGGCGGCACGGGGTCGATACGCACTGGGTGCGCTGGATCGAGAACGCCCGCTTGGGATTGATGTTCTATGAACCCGGACCCGAGCCGCGAACCAGCCGTGTCATTTATGACCGCAAGCATTCGGCAGCATCGGAGCTCGGTTTTGAGGATGCCCCGTGGGAGGCGCTGGTTCAGGCGAGCGCATGGGTGCACCTGTCGGGTATAACCCCGGCGCTCAGCCCAAGCTGCCGGGCACTAATCCTGCAGCTCGCTTCTCTAGCTGCGACCGCCCGAAAACCAGTGTCATACGATCTGAACTACCGCGCCACCCTAACCAGCCCGTCGGAGGCGCGGGCCGTGCTCGAGGCCGCTGCCCCCAGCCTTCGCCTGCTGATCCTTGCCGAGCGCGACGCACACAATGCGCTGGGCTTTATGGAGATGGGGGAGGCTCTAGCCGCAGCGATCGCAGCGCGCTACGGTGTGCCTCTGATCGCATTGAGCCGGCCGCCCGATGCCAAGCCTGGCACTCTGCTTTTTGCCGACGGAGAATTTCGCTACGCGCCGAATTACCCCGTCGAGGTCGTCGACCGGATCGGCGCCGGCGACTCCTTGGTGGCCGGCTTGATCCATGGGCTCCTTGACGGGAATCCTGACTTGGGGATCCGTCTTGGTGCATTTGCCGCGGCAATCGGCCTCGCCACCCCGGGGGACATCAATTATTTCGGCCCCGAAGACCTCGCTCGCTTCCACGCCAACACGATTGGCGGTCTCGAGCGCTAGACGACCGCGGCGGGCTTAGCACTTGGTGTTCTGGCACACCACGAAACCGGTGATGACGGGTCCAGTTACAGCATTGAGAGCAGCGAAGAATTTATAAATCTGCGCAGCCGGCGCATCGGCAACAAAAATGATGTCCTTGTCGTAGACCGGGAAATCGCGCCCCAACAGAAAGGATTGCCCGTTTCTGAAATCGAACCGGTACACGACTGGCGAGATTCCCTCCGGCGCTTCGCTCGCTATCGGTTGGCCGAGCGCTCGGACGACGGCATCCGGCTCGTAGCGGAAGAGGAATACGGCGTCCGGCTTTGCAAAATCGTCCTGCAGGCCCCTAGATTTTCCGAGCGCCTCGCTAAGTGTCAGCGCCTGCGCGTCGAAAGTGATCTCCGCATTGCGGCCAGTCGCACCGAATACGCTGAAGGTCTGCGGTATTCGAACTAAGGTGATCACATCTCCGGGCCGCGCATAAATGTCCTCGGCGGGATCCGAGACCAGTTGCTGCAACGGGATGCTCGCCGTGACGTCGCCGCGCGAAACCCGGACAAAGGTCTGATAAACAGGGGCCTTGGCACCGCCTGCTGCAGCGATGACCTGAAGCAGCCGGTCGCCGCCAGGCGACACCGGTATCTTGGCACCGGCTACCACCTCCCCGTTTACCGTAACCGCATTGGCTGCGCTCTTCATGACGATCACCAGAGCCTGCGGCTGGAGCGCCTTTTCGGCCAGCCTCCCCTCGATCGTTTGCTGCACTTCCGCTGGAGAGCGGCCCGCGGCAGGGATGCGGCCTGCGTAGGGAACGCTGATAGCGCCGTCGGGCCCCACCACTTGCTCGGGGATTACGGCGGGCTGACGCCCACTCGTCGCCGCAGCCGCCGCGATGGAGAACGCGCCTTTCGGCGGACTCCCGCCGGCCGGCCGGTTTTCGCTTGGTGTTGTCGTCTCGGCAGGTTGGGAAGGAGACGGACCCGGAGCGCCGAATTCGCGCGGCCTCTCACCTGTCGGCGGCTGCGATTCCGGCGAAAGCGGTTCGATTCCAGTCCTTCCTCCGGTTGAAGGAAGGGCGGTCGGAGCCTCGGTAAACAGCCCGCCGGCAGCGCTCTCCCAAATCAGGACCGAGATCGTGTCGCCGATCGCGATCCTGACCTCAGGCGCCTCCGCGTCCTTCTGGAATCGAAGCGCAAAGCTCTCCTTTGGTCGGGCGCGCAATGTTGAAACCACGTGCTCGTCTACCGGGACGACGTCGAAGAGAATCTCACCCCCCGCTTGCGCCTGCTCGACGACCTCGCCGGCTGAGGGTCCGCTTCTTGGAAACCACGCACAGCCACCCAGGCTCAAAGTGATCAGACAGGCAAACAGGACAGCTGACTTCATCGCTTCCGGCGGCTCGCAACCAAAGCGTCGAAAAGTATCACGATCGCCTGCGCCCGCGAAATTGACGCCAGCCGCTGCAATCACCGTGTTAAGTTAATATCAAGAAAGCGAACCCAATCCGCGGCGAAAGGATGGCCAATGCAGCTGCAATTGCAAACCTGGAAGGAGGTCGAGGCTTATCTTCAAACCAGCCGTGGTATTGTCATGCCGATCGGTTCGACCGAGCAGCACGGGCCGACCGGGTTGATCGGTACCGATGCGATCTGCGCCGAGGTGATCGCCCGCGGTGTCGGCGCCGCCGCCGGGGCACTCGTCGCGCCGACCATCGCAGTCGGTATGGCGCAGCACCATCTCGGCTTTTCTGGTTCGATGACCTTGCGCCCCAGTACTTTGATTGCGGTGCTTCACGACATGATCGAATCACTGGCGCGACACGGGTTCGAGCGCTTTTATTTTATCAATGGGCACGGCGGGAACATCGCCACCTTGGCCGCCGCTTTCTCCGAGATCTATGCGGCAAGAAGCCTGGGCACCGCTTCAAATGCGCCGCCGATCAAATGCCGCCTGAAGAATTGGTGGCAGAATCAGGAGGTCCACGATATCGCCAAGGAGCTGTATGGCGATGCCGAGGGCAGCCATGCGACGCCAAGCGAGGTTGCAGTCACGCAATTTGCGTATCCTGATGCGATCAAATCCGCCACGCTCGACCCGCCGGTGGCGCCGCGCGGCGATTTCGCCGATGCCGCCGATTACCGCCGCAAATTCCCGGATGGCCGAATCGGCTCAAATCCTTCGCTGGCTACCCCGGAAGCGGGACGACGGCTTTACGAGGCCGCCGTAGCTGCGATCGTCAAGGATTACCGGAACTGGGTGACCAGCTGAGCCGGAATGGCAGTGGCGCTGACGGCGCCGAGACCAGGATCTGGCGGCAGAGGGGACTATCGCGGTGAGCCGCACAGAGCCTGGAAGCCGAACCTCTCTCTACCAGTTGCGGAATCAGGCGACGGAGAGTTCGGCCACCAGGACCTTGCCCTTGGTCTCCGGGCCAGCGAGGATCGCCAGAACAAAGCTGATCGCCGCGACGCTCGTGCCCACGAACATCGGAATCGCATAGCCGAGATTGTAGGCGGTGGCGATATAGGCCAGCACCGGCGCGACAAGCCCGCCCCAGATCGCGCCCTGGTGGTAGCAGAAGCCGCTCGCCGTTGCTCGCACTTCGGTTGGAAACCGCTCGGCGAGGTAGGCCGGGTATTGTCCGTGCATACCGCCGCTACCGGCCAGACCTTGGAGCACGAATCCCCACCAGATCAACGTGAAATTGTGGGTCATCAGGTACATTGGCGGGAGTAGGGCCGCCAGGATACCCGGCAGGATCATCGCCCAGCGACGGCCTATTCGATCGGCCAGAAGGCCCCAGCAACTGCTGGCGAGGAACGCGACCAGATTGGCCGCGACGCCGACCTCGCCGATCGCGCCCGGTGACAATTTCAGGTCGGACTGCAAATACGTCGCGAACAGCACGTTGATCGAGTAGTAGCAGACGAAGGCGCTCGCCATCATCCAGCACGCCGTCAGAGTGTTGCCGATCTGACCGCGCTTGAAGATGCTGACCAGCGGTGCTCGAACCTCGCGCTTCTGGGTGCGTTGCAGGTTGCGGTTTTCAACCCAGACCTCAGGCTCCTTGACGAAGAAGCGCACATAGACGACCGAAAGCGCCGGGAGCACACCGACCAGCAGCATCCCGCGCCAGCCGATCGTATTGAAAAATAGGCCGTAAATTGCGTAGGAGATCAGGAAGCCGATACCCCACGAGCCTTGCAGCACACCGCTCATAAAGCCGCGCGAGCGCACCGGCCAACTCTCCATCGCCAAGGCCGCGCCGGCCGGCCATTCCGCACCCATAAAAATGCCGAGCAAGGCGCGCGCGATAAACAGAAAGGCAAAAGTAGGCGCCAAGCCGGCGGCGAAATTGCATAGCGAATAGCCGAGGATTGAGATCATCAGCGGGGTCTTGCGGCCGACCCG
>JBARIB010000669.1:0-15743 GCA_049799535.1 Allostellaceae bacterium
TGGGCGGAGCCGACAAGGTCGAAACTCCGCCCCGTAGCCCGTCCCCAGCCGTTGCCCAGCTGTCTCCCAGCGATGAAGCGCTCCCGCCGAAATCGGCAACTGATGCTATTGCTCCGCCACCACTCAAGCCGGCGGCCAGAGACCCGCTCACCTCGTGTAGTTACGATCCGCACGAGTTCCAAATAGGACCGAACCGGTACACGCCGGACACGTTTTTGAAAGAAGGCTTTGACGGCCTGACAAACCAGGCCGTGCTCGAACTCAAAGTTCGTCTGGAGGAGGGCCGCCAAATCGCCGATAGAGTCGGCGCCGCGGCCCTCCCTGAGGTGCAACGGCAAGCCCGAGTGCTGCCGTACTTTGAATGCCGGCTCAAAATTGAGCAAACTGCGGCGAGCAAGGATTGATTCGGACCCCAGCAGATGCCAGCCGCGCGGAAAATCTGCCGCGCTGCCGCTCTCGGAAGTTGCCCGCCGAGCTCCGGGCATGGCCAACCGAAAACAAGGGCGCGGCGCGCGTCAACATAGCGTCGCAGAACCTGATCCTCAGTTAGCGTGACATCAGCACCGGGACGGTCATGTGCTCCAAGAGTTCGCGGCTGACGCCACCGATCAGGGCTTCGCGCAACTGGGAGTGGTGGTAAACACCGGCAATGATGAGGTCGGCACCGATATCTGCGGCGCGGGAAAGCAGGACATCCGAGACGGCAAGGCCGACCTGCAAGCTCTCTTCGGCATGGGCGGCGCCGATGCCATGCCGGTGCAAGTGCCGGACGATCCTGTCGAGCGATTGGCGCTGCGTCTCTAGCCTGGCCTCCCGAGCACCGATGAACATTACTGTGACCGCTTCGGCATTCTTGAGGAGCGGCAAGGCATCGTTCACCGCGCGCACGGCCTCACGGGTTCCTCCGTCCCACGCAATCAGTGCGCGCCGCCCGACCGTTTCGAAGCTGCCCGCGTAGGGAACAACCAGGACCGGCCGCGCCGCGCCGAACGCGATGTCCTCCGGGCGAAATCCGGGCAGGCCGGTTTCGGGAGCCAGCTGTCCTGTAATCGTCAGATCGTACGCCTTTGACAGCTCGATCAGGTCTGCCTCCTCGCCAGTGTCGAAGAGATGCCATTCACCCGTGATGCCGTTCAGATGCAGCTCGCTCTTGAAGCGTTGCTCGACGGTTTCGGCATCCTCGGCTTCGCGCAGAATTTCGGTAACTGCGCGGTCGGTCATCCCTCCACCCTGGACGATGCCGGTGAGTTCGCCCGGCGGCACCACTCCAGCGGGCGGATGTGCAATCAAGCTGTCCGCCTTCGGCATGACGTAAGCGCCGGCGAGATGGGCCCGGTGAGTTCGCGCCAGATTGAGCGCCAGCTTCACACGCGTATCGCTAACGGGACTTGAATCGATACAGACCAGAAGATCTTTGAGAGCCATTTGGACCTCCGCTGGACGTTTTGTCGAGCTCCGCTCGAAACAACTTTTTGCTGAACCGGCTGGTTACTTAGTCAAGATTCGGCGCAGCTCTGTCTTCAGCACCTTGCCATAATTGTTCTACGACCGAGCGCTTCCCGTGTCATCCCGCGATGCGCCAAGAGTGAGATTTTGTGCGGTTTCTGAGCGGGTGTGATGCGGTTCAATCCCGCCCAATACCGGCCTTGCCGGTGCGTCTGGGGTCCAAAGTCGGGTCCACCTCGGACCCACTGCGCGGAGGCGGGGATAGGTGGGGCGGCCCGACACCGTCTAAATTTGTATTCCGCATTTTCCAGCGGGTCGTTCGGCCCGGCCACTGCAAACATCCCCACTCCTCATGAAGGAGCATTATAGCCTGAGCCGGGGATCTTTCCCATCTCAGCCGGAAAACGATCGGCCTTGTCGATGACGAGAAGGCTCACCTCACGGCGCAGCCGCCCAGCGCGATAGGCGAAGATCGCTATCCGCTGCCAGGGGCCTCATCCTCGCAGCGGCGGCATCCTCATTGGCATCAGTCTTGCCAAGATAACGTGAACCCGCACTCGGGCTGGTTCGGAAATCCACAACTGGCACGAGCTGACGGCGGGGGATCACGGGGGAACAGATATGTCGTCACTCTTAGATGCCTCGGCATGGCTCAAGGAGGCTGAAAAGGCGCGCCACGCTGCCGAACGGTTGACCGATCCGGAGGCAAAGCAGGTGATGCTCCAGCTTTGCCAACACTACCTGTGCCTCGCGGAGGTCGAGTTAGCCCAAGCCAGAGCGGCAAAACTTGCCTTTGTGGCAAAGCCTACCCGCCCGGTTGATCGCTCTCGGAGTAGAATTTGCCCCAGTCGCGAGCGATTTCGACCGATTTGGGAAGTACGGCGTTGCGATTGGCTCGGCTGACTGCACAGGCAAGCGAACAGGAAAAAAGCAAAGTGAAAGTAACAGCAGTGCCATAGAGTTACCTTCAAAATTAACCATTCTTGCCAAAAAAAGGCAGCATAACAGTACCCTGGTGCGCCTAAATTGTGGGCAAACCAGAGACTGGAAAACTATACCACAATGTTATTCAACCTTTAGTAGATCGATCAATGTTTGATCGGCAGGAGACATTCTTCTGAGGCGTGTAGGGCTGCCAGTTGACAGAGCGGATTAGGCGGCTGACCGCTGGAGGGCCGGGAAACTGATGCTCAGGGTGGCCGAAGGCTAACCCGCCCGCGGCGTCCGATGCAGCCCTGCCCGACCCGCGGCGCCGGCTCATCCGCGCGCAGCTGGAACACGCCCCGGCGGTCTCGATCTGGGAGCCGGCGCACCACCGCGCGAAGCCACCGACAGAGGGCCCCGGCATCTTGGCGACAACCTGTCGCAGTCGAAACACTATATTTAGATGAAAATTCCTCTAAAGTTCGTGTAATAGAAGCGACATAATCGCCTGATATGCACTCTAGTGATCACCTGAACAAGAGGAGAAGGAGTATGCTAACTGGGGTGGAACAGGCTGCTGTCTATCTACAAAAACTAGAAGCAGATCGCCTTGCCGCAATTGCTGCAAGTGAGGAAAAGGCCCACGAGGCTAAGCTGATCAAAGCAAGGCAAGAAGGTTTCCAAGAAGCTATGAAATTGTTGGGGGTAGAACGCTTGCCGAGATCCACAAAGACGAAGCGCAATGAGATCAGACGGGCAAAGAGGCGCAATATACCAGAACTTATCTTAACTGAACTATCGTTTTCTGGTGCCGCTATGACGGCAAAGCAGATTGCGGGTGCCATCGACTACTTTACGGATCGAACGGAAAGCGTGTTGAGACGCCTGGAGAATTCTAGACAATTAGTCCGCGATCAGGACGGTCGATGGGCAATTCCAGTGACGACCGTACCTCAACCTGATAATGGCCGTGTTGCGAGGGCTAACGGGAAATCCTTTATCAGGAACGGCGGGCACGAAAGGGCAACCCAGTAAAGAGAATTTGCCTTGGGACCACGCCGCTTCGCCTCAGCGCCTTTGCGATACAGCCGCGCCTGACTCGCTGAGGTTCCTTCTGCCGATAGGGCCTCCCGCGCTCCTAGTCCCCGGGGCGCCGCTAGAGGCGGGCGCGCACTAAGCTATTGATCTAACAGCAGCCGGCGCAGCTCTGTCTTCAGCACCTTGCCGTAATTGTTCTTCGGCAATGCTTCGACAAAGCGGTAATGGCGTGGGCGCTTGAAGCGGGCGATATGGTCGAGGCACAGCTGGTCTAGCGCCTCGGTCGTGATCTGCGTCCCCGGCCGCGCGACGACAAAAGCGACGACCTCCTCACCCCATTCGGGGTGCGGGCGCCCGACGACCGAGGCCTCGACGAGTTCGGGATGGCGCAGCAATACCTCCTCGATTTCGCGTGGATAGATGTTGCTGCCGCCACTGATGATCATGTCTTTGGAGCGGTCGCGCAGGGTCAGAAACCCGTCTTTGTCGAAGCTGCCGAGGTCGCCCGTGTGCAGCCAGCCGCCACGCAAGGTCTCGGCCGTCGCCTCGGGCTTCTCCCAATAGCCCTCCATGACGCAGTCGCTCCTGGTGACGACCTCACCGACTTCGCCTAGCGGCAATTCGCGGTCGCAATCGTCGACGATCTTGACGAGGACGCCGGTGCGCGGCACCCCGCAGGAGCCCAGCCGCTCGCGCTCGCGCGGATGTGCCTCATCGGCATGCATGCGCTTGGTGAGCCCGGTGATCGTCATCGGTGACTCGCCTTGACCGTAGAGCTGATATAGGCGCGGGCCGAACAATCGCAGGGCGCGGTCGAGGTCGGCGACATACATCGGCCCGCCGCCATAGCAGATGGTTCGCAGATTGCGCAGATCTGCGCCCGCGACCGCCGGGGAATGAACTAGTCGGGTCAGCATTGTCGGCGCGGCGAACATCGAGACCTGTGAATGGAGCTGCAGCGCCTCGAGAATTGCGTCAATGTCAAAGTGCGCCAATACTAACTGGTGGCCGCCGCGCAAGAGATGCGGCAAGGCGTAGAGACCGGCGCCGTGCGACAGCGGGGCGGCGTGCAGGTTGGTATCGCGCTCGTCCAGTGCGTCGATGTCAGCGTAATAACAGTGGCTCATGAACAGCAGATTGCGGTGGCTTAGCACTGCGCCCTTTGGTCTGCCGGTGGTCCCGCTCGTGTAAAATAACCACGCCCGCTCGGTGGACGTGCTGTCGACCGGCCGGATCGGCGTGCCGCGCGTCAGCAGCGCTGCATATTCATCGCTGCGGGTCGCGATGATGGCGGACAATGTCTCGACCGATCGCTCGAGCGGGGCCAGCATGTCGGCCAGGGCTGGTGTTGCGACGAGCAGGCCGGCGCGGCAATCCTGCGCTATGTACTCGACCTCGCGGATGTGCAATCGGGCATTGACCGGTACCGCGCAGAGCCCCGCCGCCCAGCAGGCAAAGAGCATCTCCAGAAACTCGGCGCAATTCTCCATACACAGCATGAGGCGGTCGCCGCGCTGGAGCCCGCGACTGTGTAGGCCTGCCGCCAAACACGAAATACGATCGACGAATTCGCCGTAACTCCAGGCCTGGGCCGCGTCGCTGACCGCAGGCGACTGCGGCTGCCGGCGGGCAACATCGAACAACAGTGCCGCGAGGTTCACCTCAGGCGACCCCGTGGTCCTTGAACCAGGCGAGCATCCGCTCCCAAGCGTCCTTGGCGTCGTCGGGCCGATAGGAGGGCCGGTAGTCGGCATTGAAGCCGTGCGGCGCTTCCGGGTAGACCTTGAATTCGCAACTCTTGCCTGCCGCCTTACACGCGGCCTGGCGCTTGTCCATGGTCTCCTGCGGAATGCTCCTATCCTGGCCGCCATAGAAGGCAAGCACCGGGCATTTGACCGCGCCGGCGATGTCAACCGGGTTCTTCGGGATGATGTCGCTGATCTTGCGGTCGGGGCCGTACCATGCCACCGCCGCCTTCAGATCGGGGTTATGCGCCGCATACATCCAGGTCGCAAACCCGCCCCAGCAGAAGCCGGTGACTGCAAGTCGCCTTGTATCGGCCTTGCCGGTCGATTTGGCATAGGCCTCGGTGGCATCGAGATCGGACATGACTTGCGCGGTCGGCACCTTGTTGACGATCTCGGAAATCAAGGTTGGGATGTCGGTGTATTTCGACGGGTCGCCCTGGCGCGCGTAGAGCTCAGGGGCGATCGCGAAATAGCCGAGTTTGGCGAGGCGCCGGCACAGATCTTTGATGTGCTCGTGGACGCCGAACACCTCCTGAATGACGAGGACGGTCGGGAACGGTCCTCCCTTCGCCGGCATTGCGCGGTAGGCTGGCATCGATCCATCCGCGACCGGGACCTTCACCTCGCCCGCTTCGAGCCCGTCGGCGTCGGTATGGATCGCCTCGGCCGATACCGGATGCGCCGCGAGCGTGAAGCCGGTGATCAGCGAGGTCATGACGAACCCGCGCCGCGTCCATTCAGTCCGCGGCGATAGCACTTCCACGTCTCCTTCCACGGCGTCCATCGTGTCCTCCCTGCGGTGACCCGTACGGAATAATAGTGGATGCGACCCCGGCGGCGAAGATTCCGGCTGCCCCCTCACCGGGACGTGATCGGAACGGAAATTCTTGTCGAATGTGAACTCGATCACACCCTTCCGCATCCTTACAACCTAGCTTCTCTGTGTGAAAGTTTCCTACCCTGTAAGGAGCACCTGATGTCCGCCGCAGAGGCCCACGTCCCATTGCGCCGCTCTAGCCAACGAACGGCTCGATCTCACACCGACGAGAGGCGCTGGTGGATGCCGATCTGGACTTTTTTCAATTCATCCCTCGGCCTTTGGCTTCTCTCGTCGGTGCTGCTGACTGGTGGCGTCTGGGTCTTCCAGACGGTACAGCAGAACTGGCAGCAGCAGGTATTGACGGCTCAGAAGCTAGAAAAGCTAAATCTCGAGATCGCCGGTCGACTCTCGCAATTTGGAACCTGGGCCAGACTTAATCTCCTCGATCAGCAAAACGGCCATTACTCTTTCCAACCGGGTGTTGACGAAAAAAAGATCAATCTGGCGATTGAAGATCTTGCTGCGACGCCGCACGGCGTTACGGATTTACAGCGACTCTCGATACATGAAATGTTCCCCGAATTTCGCAGGCGGAATCTTCTCTCACTTTATGCCGAGTTGAACCTGATTACTCGGCAAGCCTTAGAAGACCTTTGCGGCTGCAAGATCGGAGCTGACCAAGCGGCATCTGCTGCCTTGGACAGCCCACATCTCCGACAACTCAAGGAAAAAATGGCCGAGTACAGGGAAGCTGAAACCGCACTGCTGTTTCCGGCCTATTTACTCAAATACAATCAGCCGAATCATGACATTTTTGTTCGGTCGTTCCAGGGGATTTTTCTGACTGAAGATACTAAACGCTCGCGATTGCCTTCGACGGATTGTCTTGAAAATCTCCCGAACGGCGGAGACTGCGTCACATACCCCAGATCGAGTTGAGTAGGGCAGGTTCCGGGTCAATAATCGTAATTGTAGTTGAGGCCGATGCCGGTGCTGCCGGATTGGCCGGCTTCGCCCTGGAGCGTCAGATGCGGCCGCAACTCGATATCCACGGTGATCTTGCTGGTCGGCGGCGAGAGGCCCTGGGTTACGCCGACTGAGACGCCCGGCACCAGGTATTTTCCGGCGCTGAGCGCGGCGCCGTTCGCTGCGCCGCCGTTTGTCGCTCTTGGGTTAAGGGAAGTGCTCGCGGGGCCGGCAGGGGCCGAGCCGAGTCGGAACCAGTCGAGACCGAGGCCGCCGCGCAAGCGGTCGAGCACATCCAGACCATGACCGGTCAGCGTACCGGCCGCGGCCGCGAGTTGCAGGCCTTCGCCGGCCGTGATTTGGCCCACTCCGCGGTTGAATAGCACGCGTGCAAGGATCTCGTCCTGCGGCAAGGGCGGTGTCGAAGACAATGTCACGGTCGGCGCCGAGGCGAAGCCGGCGATAGTCACCTGGGCCGTAACGTCGGCGGCGCTCGCTTCCGCGACAATGTCCAGAATCGGGTCAAGCTTGGCGCTGCCATCAAACGTGATCGCACCGCGCGTCAGAGTGAAGGTCTTGCCCAGTAGATCAACGCTGCCGCGGATCTGTTGCAGCGAACCGGTTATGATGGGGGCGGCGCTCGTTCCCGTGATCCGGAGCCTGCCGCGCCACTCGCTCTCCAGCCCGTGGCCGCGCACGAAAATGTTGCCGGGCATGTCCAGTGTCAAATCGAGCACGGCTGGAAGCGCCGGTCCCTGGTCCACTATGGGCGGCCGCCCTCCCGTCTTGCCGTTCCTTTCGACCACCTTGAGAACGACCACGGTCGGCGGCAGGGCCTGCGGCAGGGTGATATCGGCGCGGTTGACTGTGAGCGGCGCGGCCACTCTCGGAGACGTGAGCGGGCCAGCGATCGACACAGTTCCGCTCGCCGTAGCCACTACCTCGTCGCGCGCCGCAACCCGAAAATTATCGAGGGTCGCGGAGAGGTCTGCTATTGGCCCGGAGGATCCTCTCAGCGTCACATTGCCGCGCGCCCTCAGGGTCCCGCTCGCTTTGTCTGAAGCCGAGAACTCAGCCAAAGTGAAGCGGTCTCGGTCGCCGACAATATCCGCTCGCAGGTTGTTCAGAACTGCTCCGCTGGCGAAATTCTCATAGCGCGCGTCGGAGAGCAGGAGGCGGCCGCTAGCGGCCGGGGATCCGACGGTGCCACCTACCGCGACATCGGCGGCAAACCGCCCGCTGACCCGATCCTCGCCCAGCGGCAGCAGATCGGCCAGATGCTCGAGTTGCCCGCTACCGTTGACTTGCAACGCGAGCCGGCCCTCGGTCGGGATCGAGATCGAAATCGGCGCAGGTGTCAAAACCAGCGGCATCGAGCCGCCGAGAGCGATTTGATCTCCGCTAAGCCCGGTGATTCGACCGTTCAGATCGATATTTCTGCCGTTCCAGTTTCCGCCGACCGCCAGTCCCAGGCTCGCCGCCTGCGAACGCTTGCGAGAGGCGAAGGTAAAGTCGCGGGCGGTCGCAGAAAAGCGGCCTTGCGGTGCGCGAAGGGTGCCGCCGATCGTTGTCGCGAGCGTCAGGAAGCCATGCATATCGGGATAGCCGAGGAGCTTGGCGCCTGACGCAATCGGCAGATTGGAGGCGTTGATTGCTAGCGACAGCGCTTCACCCCGCACCCCGCCATTGCCGGCGATCCGCCCTGTCCCAAAATCCAACGCGAGACCGGAGAAAGAAAGGTCGCTCCCGCGCTTTGACAAGGTGAGCGGCTGCTCGAGAAATATCCTGTCTTTGCCCAGAGAACCTGCGAGCCGGCTCATCCGCAGATCGAACCGGTCCGGCTCGAGCGAACCTTCGCCTGACAACGTGATCGTTAAGGGCCGCCCCTTGGCATCTCCTCGGAACACAAAGCTGCGCGGTCGCGGCGCGTCGACGATAAGGGTCGCCGCATCGAATTCGCCCGCGCCGAAACCCGCCGATGTCAACGATAGGCGCGCCGTTCCCAGCGGTGCGCGCAGGATGTCGGCGAAATGCGCGACGAGCGCGAGGCGGCCGGCGGCGAGGCGCGATGAACCCGCACCAGCCATAAGCTTCGTCCCGGTTACCGAGAGGTCCAGCAGCTGGCCCTTGCGGGCGTCCAACCCGGCGCTGAACTCGATCGTGCCAGAAAGTGCCGTACCGGCGAGCTTGGACCAGCGGGCAAGATCGGGTGCGCGGCCCGCGAGCGAACCACGGACCAGGCCGCTGTCGAGGGCAATTCGCAAACTTCCCTCGACGGTGCTGCCCGCCGCGGCGAATTTAAGAAATGGCAGTATTAGGTCGGATCTCTCCCTTGGCTGCTGCGCGGCCAGCGCGATATTGCCGTCGAGTCCGTAACCCCGAAAACTGCCGTCGATCGCAGCCTTTCTCTCGGAGAGGTCAGCAATCCGTGCCGCTAACTGCAGGCGATCGAGCTTCAACCCCTCGGCCGCAAGATTAGTCGCGTCGAGATTGCCGCGCAATTGGAGCTGCTCTAGCGGCCCGTCGAGATCGAAATGTGCTACGATCGCACCATCCACGTCCGTGCCAAGCGCCGCGCCGAGCGGCTTCAGCCGCGGCAGATCCAGCGAAATTCCTGCCGCCAGACTATTCGAGGCCGGATCGAACTGTGCGTCGCCGGACAGGCGCAGCGAAGGGGTGGAAACCGCGACCTGTTCTAGAGCCAGGACGCCGCTGGTGGTCCGATGGAAAAAGCCGGTCATCGTCGCCGAGCCGCCGACGACCGAGCCGGCGAGAGGATATCCGAGGAGTTCGGAGAGGGGACGAAGATCTGCAATCGATAAGTCCAATTGACCCTCGACCGCACCTGCTTCGGTGATTTGTCCGGAGCCAGTGAGCGCGGCGCCGGCGCCTTCGGCGGAAAGGCGGGTCAGATCAACGTTGCGCCCGTTGCGGCTGGCAGTAGCATCGAGAGACCAGTCGACGTCGCGGCCGAGTTCGGGCGGCCATGCGATTTCCTTTGGTATGACCAGTCCCTCGATGCGGCCGCCCGCGGTCAACTCGATCCGCGTATCCGGATTGCCGATATCACCGGCGGGGTTCGCCCGCACATCGGCCTCCAGGTGCTCGGCTCCAGAGGAGGCAAGCAAAAGGTCTGAGGCGGACAGGCTCAGTTCGAGATTGGGACGCTCCGCAGTGCCGGCAACGGACGTGTTGACAATAACGGAACCCTTGATGGGCAGTCCGATCAGGCCCGATAGAACCGAGAGATTCGGAACATTGGCGCGCAAATGCGCTGTGATGGTTTCTCCGCCGTCTCCGAATACCGCGTCGCCAGCCAAATTGCCGGCAACGGTTTCAATAGAAACCTGATCGACAGAGATGCGGTCGCCAAATGTCGCGCGCAAAGAGAACCCGACGCGATTGCCGGCCAAGGGCACAAGCTCCGTCGGGATTAGCGGGGTCACCACCGCCGAGCCCGAAAGGCCCAAGGCGGTCTTCTCCGATGTCGCGAGCGTCAGATCCGCATCGAGACGCGCCAGCGGTCCCGCCGAGGCCTGAAGCCGACCATGCCAATCGGCAACCGCCCCCTTGCCATCTACGGACAGGGCGAGCGGCAAATGGTCTGTACGCCCAAGCAGCCGGTCGGACAGAACGCCGGTCGGTTCGTCCGCTTCAAGGCGGAGTTTCAGTATCGGCGGATCTCCGGCGAGGTCCATGGCCAATGCGAGGCTCCCGGCATCGTCGATGCGCTGCAAGTCGAGAGCGATATGCGCCATGCCGTCCGCTAGCCGCGCGCTGCCGTCAACCTTCGCAGCAATGCCTTCGCCCAGCACCGGCGGCGCCAGCGTCAGCTTTCCAATCGATAGCCGGTCGAGCGCAATCCTGACGGGCAGGTGCGGCACCCTAAGGTAATCCAATAGCCGCATCGTCGATGGGGCAGTCGTCAGGCGCGTCCAGTCGAGTTTCGCGATGCTGAGCGAGCGCATGTGGATGCGTCCGGCCAGCAGCGCCGCCGGCGAGATGTCGATGCCGACATGCTGCGCCGTAAGATAAGTGCCGTCGCGATCGCCGACATCGATCTGCTCGATCCGAACGCGGAACGGCACGATCCCGCCAAGGCCTTCGATGCCGATGGTAAAATCTGGATCGCCTATTGCCCGGGCGACGGTCCGAGCCAGCAATGCCCGCCCGGGCTCGGTTTGCGCGAAGCCGAAAACGGCGGCGAAAACGAACACCAACGCAGTGAGCGCGACCCCGATCCAGCGCAGCAGCTTCGCCGCCATACTCATCAAAAAGCCTGCCCGAGGCTGATATAAACCTGGATCGGAGAATCCGCGCTGCGCTTGTGCAGCGGCGTCGCCAAATCGAGGCGCAAGGGCCCGAACGCGGTGTAATACCGCAGCCCTAACCCGACACCGTAGAGCAGAGTGCGGCCGAGCTGCGGCACTGAGCTCTCGTAATAACTGCCGGCATCTACGAATGGCACGACACCGATGTTCTCGGTAATACGGACCCGCGCCTCCAGATTGGCCACAAAGCTGGATTTTCCGCCGACCGGCTTGTTGCCGGGATCGAGCGGCCCCGCCAGCTGGTAGCCGTAAGGCCGGATTGACCCGCCGCCGCCCGCATAGATGCGCTGGTCTGCCGGGAGCTCGAAAAGCGGTGCGCCGTCAAGCGAGGTCAGCAAGGCTCTGCCGGCGAGGGTGAGACGTTCCGCGGGGCCGAGCGTGTAATAGGCGCTCCCCGATACGAGGTTCGACACAAAGGTCAAATTCGGGCTCGAAAAGGTGTGCGACGGCGTAACCGCGAGCTGGGCCCGATAACCGGCCGTCGGATTCAGCAGATTGTCGGTCTCGTCGAGCTTCAGGTAGGCCGGCAATGCCGCCAGCGAATAGTGCTGAGTGCGCTCTGCGGCCGTAATCGAATTGACGTTGGCCAGCTGTACGACGTTTGCCTTTGTTGCTTGGACCGCGATACCGCCGGTCAGCCAACGGCTGAAGCGCCGTTCGAGACCTGCCGACGCGATCGTGCGCCGGCTGTGATAAGCGACTGGCGTGTCATTGGCGATTTCGGCTGTTGCAAGGAAATCCTGGTCAATCGCTAGAAAATCGGGTCGGCGAAAATTTGCCCTGAATGCATCGATTTGCTGGCCGACTTCGGCCGCGACGCGCAGGTACTCGGCGTAGCCGAACAGGTTGCGGTTCTCCCAGAAGGTGCGCGCAGCGGGACCCTGGCTGGTGTTGTAGGCGAGCCCGACGCCGATGGTGCGATGCAGTCGTTCGGTCACATCGACCGTCATACGCACGTTTGCCGGATTGTCGGGGTCTGCAGCCGGCGTGATCCGCACGGTGCTGAACAACCCGCTCTCGATCAATGCACGCCGGGTTTCTTCGACCTTGCTCGCGCTATAGACGCTCCCCTGCTGCCAACGGAGGCGTCCCTCGACGTAAGCGGGATCTAGCCGCTCGAGGCCCGTCATCGTGAGCGGCCCGAAGCGTTTCACTGGCCCAGGGTCGAGGGTGTATGTCACATCCATCGTGTGCGCGCTTTTGTCGATCTCGACCCTGCGGTTTTCCAGCTTGGCAAACGGGTGACCGCTATCCCCCAGCGCCGCTAACAGCGCCGTCTCGGTCGCCACCACCGGGGCAGTGCGCGCCGGCTCGCCGGGTTTCAGCGGCAGCTGGGGTTCACCGGGAATCGCTAGAGGCTGCCCGTCCGGCCCAACAACGCTGATCGAGCCTACGTGAAACAGCGGGCCCTCATTGGTCTTTACGGTGACCCTTGCCGGCTCGGTTTCGGTGTTGATCTCGTATGAGAACTCCGCGTCCCAATAGCCGAGGCTATGCGCAGCATCGGCAAGCCGACCCAGATCACGTTCGGCGCGCCGCCGCAGTGCTTCTTCGGAAGCCGGAGGCTTGTCTTCGAGGCTCTTCAGCTCAGAGACTTTGTCCAACAGGTCGGCGAGAGCGCCATCTTCGGCGCCGGTGATCTCGGTTCGGTAGGCCAGGTCCGCATGTAATGTGTTACCGGATGCCAGCACTACAGCAGCGAAGGCAGCTATCCCGTAGATCCAGCGGCACCGCATCCACCCCCCAGCGGGAAACGGCGGGCTCGGAAAAGATTACTTCAAGGCCGGCCTACCGCTATCCACGTTTTCGCTCGGCCGCCCTCTCGACGCGGCGTTTCAAACGCCGAATTTTGGGCGACAATTTGCGACTGGGCGTATCGCGAAGAAATGCGTCGATCCCGCCCTTGTGTTCGATAGTGCGTATCGCCGCCGCGGTGATGCGAAGCCGAATCGGGCCGACCACATCCGAAAGGAGCGACGTCTGCTGTAAATTGGGCAAAAACCGCCGCTTGGTCTTGACATTGGAATGGCTGACGTGATGCCCGACCTGCACACCCTTGCCGGTGACCATACATTTGCGCGGCATTACCGCACCTCGACCAGATAACTGTTGATCAAACGCCAGCGCGCGGCCGCTCTCCCGGGGCCGCGCGCGATCGCGTTTTACGCTTCAAGATCGTCCCTGGTCAAGTCGCACCTGCCGAAATCTGCCTTTTGCCGTTCCTCATCGAAAAACGCCGACAGCAGTTTCCGGGCGCCGGCCGCGGGGGTTTCGGCGCCGACCATCACCCGTTCTTCGAGGGAATCCAGATGCTCGGCTACGGCCCGGGCGGCGTGGAAGCGGTCGAGCAGGCTATCGCGGATTTCCGACCATAGCGCGGCGCGCGCCTGCTCGGCGCGCCTTCGCGACCAGCCGCCGGTCTGTTCGAGGGCGGCGCGAAACCGCGCGACATCGTGCCAAACCTCGCGGATACCGGACCCTTCGAGTGCCGAAACCGCGCGCACCGGGACGTGCCATTCGGGGAGAGGCGGCCGGATCAGCCCCAGGGCGCCGGCATAATCGGCAGCCGAGCGGTGCGCCGCGGCGGCGAGCTGGCCATCGGCTTTGTTAATCAGCACCAGGTGCGCGAGCTCAATGATGCCGCGCTTGATCCCTTGCAGCTCGTCACCTCCTGCCGGAGGCAGGATGAGTACAAACATGTCGACCATCTCGGCGACCGCGGTCTCGGCCTGGCCGACCCCGACCGTCTCGACGATCACCGCATCGAAGCCGGCAGCCTCGCACAGCAGGATCGCTTCGCGAGTGCGGCGCGCGACGCCACCTTGGGTAGCGCCGGCAGAGGACGGCCGGATAAAAGCGGACGGAGAGCGTGCCAGTTCTGCCATGCGCGTCTTGTCGCCGAGGATGGCGCCGCCACCACGCTTCGCCGCGGGATCGACGGCGAGCACCGCGACGCGACGGCCAAGCGCAATGCCGTCCAGACCAAAGCGCTCGATGAAGATGGATTTGCCGGCGCCCGGCGGACCCGAAATCCCGATGCGCACGGCGCCGCCGGTCTCGGGCAGAAGCACTTCGATCAGCCTTTCGGCCTCGCCGCGGTGGTCGGTTCGCGTCGACTCTACGAGGGTGATGGCTTGGGCGAGGGCACGTCGGTTGCCCCGCCGCAAGTCTCGAATGAGTGAGTCGAGGCTCACTCAGTCCGGGCGGGGAATAAGGATCCGTCAGTGCGCTTGCGGCGCACGCACTGGGCTGCCGTCGCCACGAGGATCTTGTCGGCGATCTCGATCATTTGCTGTACCCGGAAGGGCTTGAGCAAATAATGGTGCGCGCTGCCCTGCAGGCGCTCCAAGTGGCGGTGATCACCGGTCACGAGGATTACCCCACAGCCCTGCTCGCAGGCGACTTGGGCGAGTACAAAACCGTCCTCGTGTCCGGGCTGTGTCACGTCGATGACCGCGATGTCGTAATCGTCGTCATCGAGCGCCTCGCGCATCTCTGCACTGGTCCTGACCGTTGAAAACCGGTAACCCTCGTCGGCGAACACATCCCCGAGCAAGTCGCGGACGTCATCGTCGTTTTCGACAATCAAGACTTTGCAAATCCGCGCCATAGCGTCTCCCGCTGGTTTTCACATTGCGCCGGTTGGAATCAATCCGCGGCGAGCGCTGCTTCGCGCTGCGCGGCCTCCTGCTGCCTCCTCCACATCGTCGCGTAGACGCCGCGGCGCTGTAGCAGTTCCAGATGATGTCCGCGCTCGACGATGTGTCCGGCTTCGAGCACTAGGATCTCGTCGGCGTCCACGATAGTCGAGAGCCGGTGAGCGATGACGAGGGTGGTGCGGCCGGCGGAGACTTCGGCGAGGCTTGCCTGGATTTCGCGCTCGGTCTTCGTGTCGAGCGCTGAGGTCGCCTCATCAAAGATCAATATCCGCGGCGCCTTCAAGATCACACGCGCGATCGCGACCCGCTGCTTCTCGCCGCCCGAAAGCTTTAGACCACGCTCGCCGACCATTGTTCGATAGCCGTCCGGCAGAGACGTAACGAATTCATGGATACGAGCCAGACGAGCGGCTTCTTCGATTTCCGCCTGCGTCGCCCCGGGGCGGCCGTAGGCGATATTGTAGTAGATCGTGTCGTTGAATAGCACCGTGTCCTGCGGCACCACGCCGATCGCGCGGCGCAGGCTGTCCTGCGTCACATCGCAAATGTCCTGGCCATCGATCTCGATCGAGCCGGCATCGACATCGTAGAACCGGAAGAGAAGCCGCGCGATCGTCGATTTGCCGGCGCCGCTCGGGCCAACGATCGCCACCGTCGCGCCGGGGGCCACACGGAAATCAACGTCGGACAGGATCGGCCGCCTGGGATCGTAGCGGAAATCGACACCGTGAAACGCTACCGCTCCAGTCCTGGTCGCCAGCTCCGTCGCTTGCGGCCGATCGACGATCTCGGGCGTCACCGCGAGCAGCGT
>JBARIB010000670.1:0-21379 GCA_049799535.1 Allostellaceae bacterium
GTACGCTCCTTCACTGCACTCTCGAGCTCTTCGCGGTTGCGCGCCAGCGCAGCGGCGGTATTGCGGAGCTCATCGCCCACCTGGTCGAGTTCCCGCACACCACCGACCAACTGCCCAATATGCTCCCCTCGCCCCAGAGCTTTCGTCGCTCTGGTGAGAGCTTCGACCGGCCGACGTATTGCGCGAGCCATCCACCAACCCAACAGGAGGCTCAAGCCGAGAACCGCTGTTCCGCCGCCGAAGGCCAGCAATCGCGCGCGGCGGATAGGACCGTCAACAAATTCCCTAGGCACCCCGATTGCTACAGTCCAACCCGTCATCGGCGAACGCCGGAATGAGGCATAAACGGGAATGCCCTCGCTCGTGACACTAGGGAACCAGCTTTCGGCCGGCCCGCGCATTGCGTCAAAGAGGGTCGGCGAAACCGGCTTACCGAGAAACCGTTCCAATTCCCGATTGCGGGCCAGGATGACGCCCTTGCGGTCAAAGATCCCGGCTGTCCAGCCGGAGGAGAGATTTTGCTCCTCCAGCAGTGACGACAGCACCTCTGGACCGAGTCCCATCGCCAATACGTAAACGACCTGCCCGTTTCGAAAAACCGGCACCCCCACGACCAAGATCGGCCGGCGCAAGACCGCACCCATGATGAGATCGGAAATTTGAGGCCGGCCCGTCGCGACAACGCGGTCGTGCATTTCGGTATTGGTCGCGCGAGGGAGTGGCTCGCCGAACGGCCGGTTTGTACTGAGGAGTTGCTGTCCCTTGGTGTCGTGCAGGACGATCGATGTCCCGCGGATCGTCAGCGCTGCGCGCATCTCCTGATCAAAGGCCCGGAAGTCGCCATCCTGTAGGCTGGGCGATATCGCGAGGACCTGCAGCTCCGCCTCGATCGCGCTGATCTGGCGGTCTACGTCCCACAGCAGATTTTCCACCCGATGCCCGACGTCGTGCCGGATCTCCATCCGCTGATCGTCGACCGTGCGCAGGATTGCGACGCTCGCCAGGGCGACGAGCGGCAGCGCGGTCGCAACAGCCAGCATCATTAGCCGTGCCTGAATGCCGAAGCTGCGGCGCCGCACGAATAGCCTCATAAAGACCTCCGCGCATCATCAAGGCCAGCTGTAACGGGTCGGAGCTCCTGCTCCACCCGATCAGAATTCTCGGTCGGCCACCGGCCCGCCGAAGGAATTACGCGCTTCCAATCGTCAAAAGCACGCCCTAATTTCCGACCTCGCCCTATGTTATACGCGAGGCCAGGAATGCCGCCATGCGGTCCCACGCCTGGTTGGCGGCAGCGACATCGTAGGCGGCGCTGCGCTCGTTCGCAAAAGCATGCGCGGCGTCATAGCGATAGATTTCACAGGTGATGCCGGTCTGCTTCAGCGCCTTTTCGAAATCATCGACTGCCGCCGGGGTACACCAATCGTCCTTGTTGGCGAAATGCCCCTGCAGCGGCACCCGAACTTTGGCGGGGTCAGCGAATTCCTTGGGCGGAATGCCATAGAAGCAGACCGCGGCATCAAACTCCAGGATGTGCACCGCCGCGGCGATGGTCAATGCTCCGCCCATGCAAAAGCCCATCACCGCGAGGTCGGCACTCTGCGTTTTCAGGTGCTGTGCAGCGCCGCGCAGATCCTGATGCGTGGCATCGGCAAAATCTAGCCCGGTCATCAGGTGATTGGCTTCGTCCGGCGCGGCAGTAACGCGGCCCTTGTAGAGATCGGGCGCCAGCGCATTGTAACCGGCCCGCGCAAAGCGGTCGGCGACGCCGCAGATCTGGTCGTTCAATCCCCACCATTCCTGGATCACGACCACGCCGGGGCGGCCCTGGCCGGCCATCGCCAAGTAGCCCTTGGTTTTGCCGCCGTCGGGGCGAGCAAACTCGATCATCGTGGCCATCGATAACCCTCCTGTAACATATCGTTGTCAGGCGTCGGCAAAGGCCGGCATGACCTCGCGCGCGAACAATTCGACCGACTGCACCGCCTCAGCATGAGTGATATTGCCAAAGGCGAAATCGCAGACGAAATAGGTCGCGCCGGCGGCTTCGGTCTGGCTCGCAATGTAGTCGCGCACCTGCGCCGGCGTGCCGGCAATGGCGTGCCCATGCGACTGCAGCGGATCCCATTCCTCGGGCAGCCCGTCCTTTAACGGGAACGGCACGTCGTATCTCGTCCAGAGCAGCTCCATGTTCTGGCGCCACGGCCGATAGGCTCGGCGGGCGATGTCGCGTGCCCTCTGCTCGGTCTCGGCAAGCACGATGTGCCGATTGATGCCCATAAGAGGTAACTCGGCCTCGGGCCTGCCGTGCCGGCGCCATTCCGCCCTATAGAGATCGACGATCGCGCGCGCTTGCGCGGTGTCGCGCAAGGTCACGATGTGGGCGCCGTGCTCAGCCGCCCAGGGAATGCTGTCCGGCCGGCTGGTGCCGTACCACAGTTCTGGGTAGGGCTTCTGAACCGGCTTCATGACGATCGGTACGTGGTCGAAATCATAGAACTTGCCGCGATAGGTGAGCTCGTCTTCGGTCAGGCCGATCCGGACGACGTCAAAGGCTTCGCGAAACTGCTGCATTCCGGTTTCGAAATCGACGCCGTAAAACCCGACCTCGATTGGCGAGATGCCGCGGCCCACGCCATAGAGAAACCGCCCGCCGCTCATTTGGTCGAGCATGCAGATTTCGTCGATCAGCCGCAGCGGATGATAGAGCGGCAGCAAGTAGACCATGGGGCCAAAGCGCAGCTGGCTCGTGCGCTGAGCGACCGCTGACAAGAAGATGCCGGGCGACGGCGCGTAGCCGAGCGGGGTATTGTGGTGCTCAGCGAGGTGGTAGCCGTAGAACCCGGCCCGGTCATAAGCCTCGATGAGCCGGAGCCGCTCCTCGAAGTGGCGGGTCAGCGGCACCCCGCTGTCGTCCAGATGATCAAAAACCCCGAAGCGCATGTTTATCTCCCACCATTTCGTTATCAGGCCGCCGACAACATCGCGTCTGCGATCTTCTCGGCGGTCATCAGAGTCGGGAAGTTCGTGTTGGCGCAGGGCACGGTCGGAAACAGCGAGGCGTCGACGACGCGCAGGCCGGCGACCCCGCGCACCCGGCCCTGATTGTCGGTCGCCGCCATCGGGTCATCCTCAGACCCCATGCGACAGGTGCAGGTCGCGTGCCAGACCCCGATCGCGGCCTTGCGGATGAAGTCTTCCAGCACCTCGTCGTCGCGCATCAATTCCTCGAAGCGATAGCCCTCGACGATGACCTTCTCGATCATCAAGCGGCGCAGCCAGGGAGGGCCATCGAGCATTTTAGCGATAACATCGGTGATCATCTTGTTCTTCGGGTTGACGACGCCGATCTTGCGGACGCGCTCGGTGTAACTCGCCGGAAACGGGTCGCTGGTTGCCTCTCCCAACGCGCCACTGATCTGCATTGCGCCAAGCCGCCGGAACGCATCCATCAGCCTCTCCAGGTCCCGGCGGTCCGACAGCAGGTTGAACTCGACGATCGGCTCGGCCCGCCAATCACGGGAGGCAAGCTTGACCTGGCCGGTTTCGGAGAAGGTTTTGTAGACCGCTGCAAGCAATGAGCCGATCTGCTCGCCGACAGCGTGCCAGGCCGATTTGCTGACCGAGGCGACGAACATGTCGCCTGGCGGCGCGCCGCCGATCCCGGAAGAATAGCGCAGCGCGAGCAGAATGTGGCGACGAGTTAACCCATTGAGCCGGCACTCGGGCTTGATAAAGGACGATACCGAAATCGACGGATGGTCCATCAGCCGCTGGCCGACTCCCGGCACATGCGCGACCACTTCGATGCCGAGATCGCGCAGATGGCCGGCGGGCCCGATGCCGGCGCGCAACAAATGCGCCGGTGAGTGGATCGCGCCCGATGAAACAATCACCTCGCGGCCGCGGAACTCGGTCTCCTTGCCGTCGACCAGAGCTAAAACGCCGACGCAGCGCGTGCCCTCGAACAAAAGCTGCTGGACCTGCGTGACGGGCGAGATCGCCAGATTGCTGCGCAGCCGGGTACCGGGATCGAGATACCCGATCGCCGCCGATACGCGACGATCATAGAGGTTGGAGATCGTGATCGGGAAATAACCGTCTTTGAACTCGGCATTCTGATCGAGGACGTATTCGAAGCCGGCTTCCTCGAATGCCTTGGCGACTGCCTTGGCGTGGCCGTTCCACAGATCGGGGAAGATGCGGCGGACTGGGATGCGGCCGTCTTTGCCATGCCACGGCCCGTCGAAATCCATGTCGCGCTCGACTTTTTTGAAATACGGCAATACCGCGTTCCAATTCCATCCAGCAGCGCCTCGGGCCTCCCATTCATCGTAATCGGTGGGGGCGCCGCGATTGGCGAGCTGGCCGTTGATCGACGAGCCGCCGCCCAGCACCCGAGCCTGCTCGTATTTGCGCAAGGGCGGGCGGTTCTCCTCCGGCCGATTGTGCGAGATGACCTCGGTATGCACTTTCAGTTCTGTCCAGTGAAAGCGCGGATCGAAATAGGCGGTGCCGGGATAGCTGTCGAGAATCTCGGGCGGCACCTTACCGTGCGGCGTATCCTGCCCTGCCTCGCACAGCAATACCTTGTTGCCGCTTTTGGCCGACAGCCGGTTGGCCATGACTGACCCTGCCGAGCCGCCGCCGACGATGATGTAATCGTAATCCATTCCTCCCTCTCGGGCATTCCGCGACTTTTTTGCTCGAGTGATGTAATGCAGCAGCCTCCGGCCGCGTTCAAGCCCCGGCCGCAACATGTCAGAAAGATGCCGTTGACCGCCCACGACTATTTTGAGGATTACGCGCCCGGCGCGATCTCCGAATATGGCGAGATCCGCGTCAGCGAGGCCGATATCATCGAGTTCGCGCGGCGGTTTGATCCGCAGGATATGCATGTTAATGCAGAGGCGGCAGCACGGGGCCGCTTTGGCGGCCTGATCGCCAGCGGCTGGCATACCGCGGCGATGATGATGCGGCTCTTGGCCGACAATTTTCTGCCGAAAGAGGCTAGTCTTGCTTCTCCCGGCATCGACGAACTGCGCTGGCTGCACCCGGTGCGGCCCGGGGACGTGCTGCGCATCCGGGTCACCGTGCTCGAAGCGACCCGCTCGCGCTCGAAACCCGATCGTGGCCTCGTGCGCACCTTGGTCGAGGTGCTCAACCAGAACAGCGAAATCGTGATGAGCTTGAAGGCGATGAACATTATCGGCTGCCGGAGCGGTTCTTGAAGATCGGCATCGTCGCGGACGTGCACTGCAACGAAGCCGGCCTGCGCCGTGCGTTGGACCTCCTCGCAGATGTCGACGAGCTGATTTGCCTGGGCGACAGCATCTACGAGTACCGCTTTTCAAACGAGGTTGTAGGCCTGCTCAAAGCGAGGAACGCGCATACGATTGTTGGCAACCACGAGGAGGGCTTTCTCGGGCCCCATGGCGCCCGCGCCCGTCAGGCGGAGTGGATTGACCGCTCACTGCTGCAGTGGCTCGCAGAGCGGCCAAAGCGGCTCGAGCTTAAAATTGGCGGCAAGAAGTTGCTCGCCGTCCATTCGACCCCATGGGAGCCGCAGGGCAGCTACGTCTATCCGCACAGCTCGCTGCTGACGCGGTTTGGCGAGGCCGACGCCGATTTCGTCCTATACGGCCACACCCATCATCAATTGGTGCGGCGCATCGGCAAAGTGCTGGTGATCAACCCGGGGTCGGCCGGTGAAGCGCGCGACAGCGGCAACGGCCGGCAGTTGAGCTGCGCTCTGCTCGACACCGCAACCGAAGAAGTCGTCGTCACCGATTTCCCAGAGTTGCGCGATTAAACGGGCAACAGCGGAAAATCGGCGGAAGCGGCGCTAACCCTTATTGGGAAGCCACCGGGCGCCGCATCTGGTCCAACTTTTCGCGTCAGGCGGATGCCCTATCTTGCGGAACCGTGACCGGAATCTTGTAGAGGCCAACGGCGTTCTCAAACACGAGCTGGTTGAGAGCCTCCTTCCCCAGCGCCGCCTCCGCCGGAGCATGGCCCATTGCCTTTGAATCGGGCCACGGGCTGTCGAGCCCCGGGAAATCGCTGGCCCACAGGAAATTCCGCAACCCAACCTCCGGCACACGTCGAAAACCGCCCTCTTCTTCGACCTCGAAGGTGAAAAACACCTGGCGTCTGATAAATTCGGTCGGCTTGTCCGAAAGCAGGATGTCGGGCTTGAAGACGCGTGTCGATGGCCCGCCGAAATCGTATTCCCGGTCGAACCGCCAAAACAGAAACGGCACCCAGCCAACCCCGGCCTCCTCGAGCACGAAACGCACGCCCGGATGCCGATCGCAGATGCCCGAAAACACGACCGCGCTCATCAATTCCGCCATGGCCCCCATCGGGAAATTGGCAACCCTCATCAAAGACTGATTTCGCGGTTCGAGGCCGGTGACCCCAACCCCCAACTGGCGCGACCCACCGCTTGGATTGGCGTGCAGATTAACAGGCAGACCCGTTTCCGCCGCTGCCGCCCACAGCGGCTCCCACATTTGATGCAGTACAGGTTCGGGAGCTCCCACCCAGTCGAAGATGACCCCCGTGGGTAAGCCAAACTCCGCCACCCGCATCAATTCCGCGACAGCCTCCTCGGCCGTCTGGCAGGGCAATGGCAGAAGCATGACGAACCTGCCATTCGACTCCTCGTACAATTCCCGCGCCCAGTCATTGACGGCGCGGACGCAGGCGGCGCGCAGTGCAGGATCTTTGATGACAGAGATTTGCTCGTAGGGACCGTTCACGAGTTCGGCATCCACTCCGTCGCGGTCCATGTCTTCACAGCGATACCGCGCATTTGCAGCGCGGAAAATGCCGGGCTCGGGCTCCTCGGGCAGGCCCGCCCGGGTGTAACAGTTGACGGGTCCGCGGCCCACTCCGGCCCAGCCAACCCCGCTCCAGGCATGTCCCTCGACGACCCACTGCCGCGTGCCGTCCCGCCCCTGCACGACTCGCGGCCCGTCATCCTGAAATTTTCGCGGCAGCCGCTTTGTCCATAGGTCAAAAGGAAGGTGCATCAGCCGGCAATGTCCGTCTGCGGATACCACACCAAATCTCTTCTGCATCGCCCGTTTCCTCCCGCAAACCTACCGGTTCAGCTCCAGCGCGGCCTGGTGCCGCCGGTCATGCCGCCGTCAATCACCAGTTCGGCGCCTGTCATGTAATTGGATGCATCGGAAGCAAGGAAGAGCACTCCGTTAGCAATGTCCTGCGCTTGCCCAGCTCTGCCGAGCGGCACCCCGGCTCTGGCGATCTCGTTCGGATCAAGCGGCGCGTTGCTTCCTGCTGAAGCGGGTATCTTCGTCCATATCGGCGTGTCGATGACCCCGGGGTGAACGGTATTGACCCGGATATTATCGCCCGCCGCGGCACACTCCATTGCGACAGCTTTGGCGAAGAGACGCACACCGCCCTTCGTCGCGCAATAGCCGGCAAGACCAGCCGAGCCCCTCAGGCCCGCTACCGACGACATGATGATAATCGAGCCACTGCCAGCGCGGCGCATCGCCGGCACGGCGTACTTCACCGACAGAAATACGCCGTCGAGGTTCACCGCAATCTGCCGCCGCCAGTCGGCCAATGACATTTCGACCGCCTTGCACAAAATCCCAATACCGGCATTGGCGACCATCACGTCCAACCGCCCGAAGCGCCGCTCGGTGGCTTCGATGACACCCGGCCAGCTGTCCTCAAGGCTGACGTCGTGATGAAGAAAGATCGCCTCGCCGCGGGCGCTGCCGATCCTGTCCACCACCGCACCCCCGCCGGCATTGTCCAAATCGGTTACGACCACCCTGGCGCCCTCGCCTGCCAGCGCCGTCGCGCAGGCTGCGCCGATCCCCGATGCACCCCCCGTCACGATCGCGACCTTGCCCTCTATCTGGCCCATAACGCTCTCCTCGCTCAGCTCAGAATCGGCGATCACATCGGCACGGCCGGCGCCAAATGATGCCGCTAATCCCAGCCGGATAACAGCTCACGAATGCTTCCTGGATCGCAGAGCAATTCGCCCAGCCTGGTCAGCGCGCGGGCTGCTCGGTCAAACCCCTCGCAATTCTTGTTTCATCCCGGTTTCAGACGCACGCACGATGGAGTCGAGCAGGCGGTGACGGGTCACCGCCGCCTCGAACCCAGGGCTGACCGATTTTCCGTCTCGGATGCTGTCCGCCAATCGCATATAGAGCTGGGCGACATTGTAAGCGGAGTCTGGGGGCACCCGTTCCGGGACCCAGCGATATTTTCCGGGAATTGGCAGATAGGCAAGCGCCAGACTGTCACCTCGGCCCCCTTTCAGATTGAGCTCCTGCCGCTGCATGGACGCACGCGAGGTAGCCGTGAGCTGAAGATCGCCCTCTTCGCCGTGAATTTCGAACAGGAACTCGGTTCCGCGCCTCATCCCGCCGCGGACCTGAAATGATACGGCTGCACCATCGCCGATTATGCCGTTGACGACGAGCTGGTCGGGCGAGGTCTTTGCGATCATCTCACCGGTCGCTGCCAGTGGGATATAGTCGCGCTGGCTGACCACAAAGGCGGCCAGCTCGCGAAACTCACCGAGGCAATAGCAGAGTGCATCAATTGTGTGGCCGCTGGTGATCGTCAGCAAATTGGCGCCATTGGCGCGGTCGGCCTGGTAGGCGCGGTCGATCGTAGCGCCCCAATTCGGCGCGCAAGCGATCATTGTCGCCGACAAAACCCGACCGACATAGCCATTGGCGATCAAATCCCTGACGTAACTGATCGCCGGAGACATCTGGCCTTGCAGTCCGACTGCATGGCGGATCCCGCTGCGCTGTGCGGCAGCGAGCATGCGAATGGCTTCGCTGGTGTCGCGTCCAAGCGGCCATTCGCAATAGACGTGCTTTCCGGCTTCGATCGCAGCCATTACAGGCTCGTAGTGATCGGGCACCTTCACACTGACGGTGACGAGATCAACCTCGGAATGTCGCGCCAGCTCTCCGGCGTTTGAGAATGCCAGTGGGATTCCAAAGTGCCTCGCGGCCGCCTCGGCCGATTCTTGTCGAGTCGTGCAAACGGCGCTGATCTCAAACTCCGGGAGCGCCTGCAGAGCGGGGATATGGGCGATCGAGGCGAACCCGCGGTGTGGATTTACCCCGACGATCCCTACTCTGATTTTATTGGTCTCCGCCATGGATGGCGCTCCTAGACAACGCCGATCCGATATGCGCGCGCCGCGGTGTCGTGAAATAGAGCGGCACGCTCGGCGGCCGAATAGCTTTTCGAAAACCTTTTGAAAGCATTGAATAGGACGTGGTGGGAAAACGACACCTTATCGACCGGAAAATTGCTCTCGAACATGCAGCGGTTCGGGCCGAACTGTTCTATGCAGTAGCCCATGATCGGAGCGATCGAGGCAGCCAATTCTTCCGAGCCGATCGGCCGGGCTCGCGTATGCCAATCGAAGCCCAAGCGCGGCATGCCGATGCCACCTAGCTTGAGGTGGACGTTGGGGCATTCCGCGACTGTGGCAAGCCCGCGTCGCCAGGCCGGCAGCACCTCATCGTCGCGGTTGGCGTAAGGGCCGATCCTGGTCAATCCGCCGAGGTGATTGAGGATAATGGTCAGGTCGGGCAGTGCTCTGGCAAAGGCGGCCAGCTCCTGTAATTGCGGGAAGCACACCCCGGTATCGAGGGACAGACCCATTTGCGTCAGCACCCGAGCGCCGGCGCGATAATCAGCACTCGCCAGCAATCCTTCTTTTTCGCGGTTCTGGATCTCGGGATGTGGGTTCCAAGTAACCGTGTGCCGAACCCCGCGGAACCGGTTGGGGCTCGCGGCCTTTAGTGCGTTCAATACCGGGGCAACCCGATCGCCCAGTTTGAGGTCGGCATGTCCGACAATGGCAGAGGCTGCGCGGCAAGGGCCATAGAGGCCGGTAGCGGCAGCGGCGGCCAAGCCTTGGACGAATTCCACCTCGCCCACTGGGCGCAGCTCGACCGGTCCGTCAGGCCGGTACATGGCCCTGGCTTCAATGAACACAGTGGAACGCACGTTGTGGCCGCAATTAACATCTGCCGCCAATTCGTGAAGAAGATAACGCTCATACGGGATGCGCTCGGTGCGGAAATCCCAGAAGTGATGATGGGGGTCACAGATCGGGATTTCCGGCTCTAAAGTCGGTTCCTGGGTCAGCGCCAGCCAGTCGTTTCCTCCAAAGGGCATTGATTTCTCCGTCTCAGCGGCCGCGCCACACAGAAAGGCCGTCGCCATTCGATGCGACTCGAGGCGGGCGACGGAATTGACGCTCACGCCTCTGCGCCCTCCCCCTTTACGGAGGAGGGTCAGCCTTAGGGCTGATAGGGCGGATTAGCGCAACGGCGAGAAAGAAGCCGGGACGACCAGCATGTTCTCCTGCTTGATCATCATTCCCGCCTGGCCGCCCGGCGGTGGCCAAATACCCTTGCTGCGCGCCTCTTCACGGATGCGGAACCGATCGGCCGCGTCCTTATAAGCCCAAATGTGGCACCACTTATTGAGCCCGCCGAGTTCGGAATACCAGGCGCCAACGAGTGGCGAGAGCTTCGTGCGTTCGGCGATGTGCGTGCTCCAGCGGTCGATCACGCCAGGGATGCCGCCAGGTTTGAGCGTATAGATGCGGATTTCGTAAAGATTTCCGTGCTGGCGCGGCTCGAGCGGCGGCGAGAACGGCGCCGGCAGGTAGATGTCACTCTGCTGCTCGACGACGAATTCGCGGGTGTTGGGCGGCCAGCCCTGCAGCTTGGTCGCCGCTTCTCTGAGGCGCGTGCGCGCCGCAAGATCCTCATAAGGCCAGACATGGATGACGCGGTTGAGCGGGCCCACTTCGGTATGCCAGAACGCGGCCAGGGGCGACACCTTCGCCCGCACCGGCAATGCCTGCGCAAAGCGCTCTTCGAAAGTGGCGACCGTGCCCGGCTGCAACGTGTAGGTGCGCATCTCGATGATCATCGGGTTTTCCTCCGTATCGAGGGTCAGCGCACGAACGCTAGACGGTCAAGCCGGCGCGTTCAAGCGCGGTGTTTACCCTGCCGCGCGGGTGACATATGGAGGGGATAACCGCAATGGCGCGCCGCCCCGCACCTCGCCGCCCATCAGGTAGACCAGGTAATCGATCGCGTCACGCGCCTGTCTGAACGGTACGATTTGCACGGATATGCTGTTGCCGAACGGAATGGTTTCATCCAAGAAGTTCTGATATCCATACCGACGGGCGCATTGTGGTGTGCCGTGACGGCACCAAAGCCGGACCACATTCACATAGCTGATGTTGTTTTCGATCGCATCGACGTCGCTGACCTGACTCGGATACATGCACCAATAGTTCTGGTAGTTTTCAAAAAGGGCGAGCTGGCGGTTTACTAGACCCCGGAAACAGAGTTGGCCGTCGGCCGAAACGAAGAACTCAGCATAGGGATCGATGTATCTGACGCCGCTATCGATGTACTTGATGGTCTCCAGATAGCTCGGCTTTCCCGGCAATGCTGGTCGAACCGCGAATCCGACAGAATTGATCGCCGCAGGGTCGAGATCAGGCGGAACCCAGGGCCGCTGCGGGCGAAAATACTGCGGCGGCACGGGCGAGCACGTTGCCAGCAGTAGCATCGCCGCGACTGCCGCGATCGCTGATCTGATGCTCATGCGCTTCAACCGTCGGTTTCTATGCCGCGCTGAGGCCGAGGAGCCGGCGCGCCAAGGTCAGGTGCGGTTTGTCGATCATTTTGCCGTCAAGAGCGATTGTCCCGGCTTCGGGGTTCTCCGAGAAGGCAGCTATCACTCTTCGCGCCCAGTCGAGTTCTTCCTCGGTCACGGCAAAGGCTCTGTTAATGACCGGGATCTGCGCCGGATGGATGGCCATCTTGGCGGTGAACCCCGAGCGGCGAGCCGCAGCGCACTCGGCGGCAAGCCCAGCCTCGTCCTTGAAGTCGGTATAGATCGTATCGAGCGGCGTGACATTGGCGGCCGCCGCGGCCAGCAAGCAAAGTGACCGGGCGAGCCGGTAGACGTCGTCATAAGTCCCATTGGCGCGGCGGTTGTTGCCGCCGATACAGGCGGCCAGATCTTCCGCCCCCCAGGTGATCCCTTCCAAACGTGAAGATACGACGGCATATCCGCCGAGCGCAAAAATTGCCGCCGGTGTTTCAGTGGCGATGGCGATTACCCTTATCGTTCCAAGTGGTATCGCGGCGGCTGCCTCCAGAGCGGACAGGTAATGGTCGAGCGTGCGCAGATCTTCCGGCACGCATTTCGGCAGCAATATCCCGTGAGGCTTTCCCGACACGACTGCGGCCAGGTCGTCGAGCGCTGCACCGCTCGACAGCGGATTGATTCGCACATAACGTCGCAATGCGACCAGTCCGGTCGAAGCGAGGAAATCGTGCGCCTGACGGCGCGCCAGCGGCCGATTCGCCGGCACAACCGAATCTTCGAGGTCGAGGATCAGCGCGTCGGCACCCGATTGCGGCGCGCGCGACAGCTTTCGTTCGCTGTCGGCGGGAACAAAGAGCAGAGAGCGCATTCACCCCTCCGTTGATCGGCATTTCATCAGGCCGGCGCGCCGACAGATCGCGACGGTTTCGCCGCGCTGGTTGATACCTTGATGTTCGAACTCGACGATACCGGCGTCGTTGCGCGATTGACTGCGCCGCTTCGATCGCACGATAGTCCGCGCCCGCAGCGTATCGCCGTGAAATACCGGCTTCGGGAAACGAACATCGCTCATCCCTAGATTGGCGATCGTCGTCCCGAGCGTCGTCTCGCCGACGCTGATACCGATCACTAGGCCTAGTGTGAAAAGGCTATTGACCAAGCGCTGGCCGAACTCCGTCTGCTTCGCGAACTCCTCGTCGAGATGCAGTGGCTGCGGGTTCATCGTCAGTGTGCTGAACAGCACATTGTCCATTTCGGTCACTGTGCGGCGGATCGCGTGCTCGAAGATCTGCCCCTCTTGAAACTCTTCAAAGTATAAACCTGCCATCGGTGTTCTCCTCATCCGCTTTTTGCTGTGCCTTTGCACGCAATCCCGCACAACGAAGTTCGAATCATGCCGAAATTCCCTCGACCTGGAGCATGGAAAAACATAGCATGCGCCGCGCCGGATGAGGATCGACGGGTGCGCTCCAGCCACGGCCCGGAGCACTTGGGTAGGGCGAGAACGGGTCGGGAATGGACATCACCCAGCTGATCGCTGAACACGGTGCTTGGTTTTATCTGATCGCCTTTATCTGGACCTTCCTCGAAGGCGAAACCTTTGTCCTGTTTGCCGCCTTCGCAGCAGCCCAAGGCTTGCTGAACCCGCTTCTTTTGCTAATAGCTACGTGGCTCGGCAGCTTCTCCGGGGATCAGACCTATTTCTGGATCGGCCGGTCTTTCGGAGTACGCCTGCTTAATCGCTTCCCGAAATGGCGATACGGCGTCGAATCGGCGCTCTATTGGCTCGAGCGGTACAATACCGGTTTCATTTTATCGTTTCGCTTCATCTACGGCATTCGAAATTTTTCATCATTTGCAATGGGGCTTAGCGCCGTTCACTGGAAGCGCTTTTTATCATTGAATTTTTTGGCTGCTGGCCTGTGGGCGGGGGGCTTTGTCACCCTCGGCTATTTCCTCGGACACGCGTTCCGCGCCGTGCTCGGCCACCTCGTGCGCTCTTTCAGTCTTGCGATGCTGATCGCCTTTATTACTTTCACGGTCGCGGTTTGGGGGTTCCATCGGCTGCAGAGGCGACGTCAGCTCAGGGTCCCGCCGGGCGCTAAGGTGGTGATCCCGCCGCCGTGACTAGGGTGCGAATGACGATCATGGAAGAATCGCCACCGATTGGCCTACCACAAGGCCAAGCTCGGCATCGGCCCGGCCCGAATTAACGGCTATTTCGGCAAGGCCGTTCGAGTTCTCGTACCAAAAAGCCGCGCCCGCGGGCGCGTCTGAAAAAGTCCGGCGCCGCGAAAGAACGCGTCCAGCGGCGGTAAGGCAGGCCCGCTCTGGCAGCGTTGCCGCGCGCAATCCCGTCATCGCGTTGCCATAGCGGTCGATATAGACGATTTCGGGCAGGTCATCGGGCCAGTCGGGCCGCCGGCCGATTGTCCGGACCGGTCCGCTGGGTAACTCACCGAGACCGAGCCGACCCGCAGCCGGGGCGAACAGATCGCGCCCGTGAAAGCTCGCCGATATCCGCCCTGCGGGGCCGATGATCTCCCAACTCCGGGATCTTTCCGCGCGCCGAATGACGATTTCGAAAAGCCCGTTATCCGGGCCGACGTACCAGCGTTCATCGGCTTCGAGGATAATCGCGGCACGTGCGCTGCCGACACCCGGATCTACGACAGCGAGAAAGATCGTACCTGGCGGAAACCATGCGCTATAGGCGGCGAGCAGATAGGCCGCCGGCTGAGGCTTCCCAGCGGGCAAATCGGCAAACAGATCGATGATGGGAACGCCCGGCGCGCTTCGATGCAAAACCGTCTTCACCTGGCCGGTATACGGCCCCTCAAGGCCGAAGTCGGTAAACAGGACGATCATTGCGGCCGGCTCATTTGCTTAGACGGCTCAGAGTCTGTGCATATCTCGACACACCACCAAGCCTCCAGGGATACCGCATATGCCAGGGCAAGTGGTGAACCGGTAAACATAAGCGCGTAAGCCTTTACCAATCTGAGGTTGGGTTATTCTAAAGATTAATCGCGAAAAAGGGAGAACCTCTGTACTTGCGATTTGTCTGAAACCGGGTTCTTGCTCTTGAAATTGAGAGACCCCCAGGTATGCTGTAGCGTGTTGTCGCCGACGTTGATTTGGGGGAATTCCGATGAAAAAGGCCATGTTGACTGCAGCGCTAATCGTTGCCGCGTCGATCACTACCGCGGGTGCTGCTGACCGCAACTGCTATTCGCCTGTGGATATTGAAGCCGAGCAGGCGCTGTTGTTTCAGACCAATCTGATGGTCATCAGCTCGGCCTGCCGGGACACGGTCTACGGCGAGTTCCGGGCCCGCAACAAGGACGCGATCGTGCGGTATCAGAACGCTATGATCGACCATTTTCGGCGCACTGGAGCGCGAAACCCGAAGAGCGCTTTCGATACCTGGCAAACAGGCCTTGCCAACGAGGCTGCTCGCAAACAAGCCGTCGTTCCGACGGCGCAATTCTGCCAGCAATCGGTGGAAATGCTGAAGCTGGCGAGCACTCTCGACACAAAAGCCTTCCATGATTACGCGGTTGCGCATGCGGTGGACGGCGTTCATCCGCGATGTGGGAGATAGAAGATTCGATCCCCGCGCCGGCGCGGCAGTTGGCCTTGTACGAGGTGAGCGCCATGCCGGCGGGGGGAACCGGCATGGCGCTTGCGGCCCGAGCCGATCAAAGCCATCGCGGCGGTTGAGGGGACCGCGCTGCTGCGGATCGGGCCCAACTTACTCTCCTCCGTAGTCAACGCGGGGCGAGCGCTCCGGTTCCGGTGCTTCGGCAGCGGCTCGCCCAAGGCGCGCGGCTGCCATTAGCCCGGCCGCGGACAGGAGAGCCATAAACAGAAAGGCCCTGCCGGCAAAAGCTGCATAGAGGGCTCCCGCCGCGATCATCACAACCCCGCCGCCGAGCCCCGCCGATACGGCAGCATATAGGCTTTGCGCGCTTGCCGCTGCCGAACGCGGCACGGCTCGCGACAACCAGTGCATCGCCCCGAGGTGGCTGGCACCGAAGGTGAAGGCGTGCAACAGCTGCAACGTGCCGATTGCTGGGAGAGAGGTTAACTCGCCAGTGAGGCTCCAGCGCAGGATTCCCGCAGCGCCCCCGAGCATCATCAATCCGACCGGGCCTAATCGGGCAAGCAAATGCCGGCTGTGCCAAAAGAGCAGGATTTCGGCAAGAACGCCTTCCGCCCATAGCAAGCCGATGGTCGTCTCGGATAGGCCGAGCGACCGCCAGTAGAGCGTTGCGAATCCGTAATACACCTGATGGCTTGCCTGTAGCGCAGAGGCAGCCGCGACGAATTTCCAGAACTTGAGGTTCCGGCCAACGGCGCGGATCGCTGAGAGCCGATCCGGGCCATCCATCGGGCGGCGGATTTGCGGAATGCCGAGGCATACGAGCAGCACCAGCGTCGAGCCGCCAAGCACAAGAAAAAGTACCGAATCGGCGGCTGCGGATGCCAACACGCACCCGCCGACCACCGAGGCGAGAATAAAGCTGATCGAGCCCCAAACGCGAATGCGGCCGTAGTCCAGCCGACCCGAGCGGACGACAGCAAGGGTTACTGTTTCGCCGAGCGGCATCAGTGCCGATTGAGCCGCAAATCCGACAAGGTTGAGCAGAACGAAGGGCCAGAAGCCAGTCATCGACCAAAGTCCGGCAAAGGCGGCGAGAGCAGTCGCGGCCAGCGCAACGGCGACGGCGCGGTGCGATGTCAACCGGTCCGCGATCGCGCCAATGGCGGGAGTCACCAGCACCTTGGCCCAGATTGCCGCCGCCAGCAAAAGGCCGATCTCCCTCGCGGTCAGGCCGCGACCTGCTAGCCAGAGCGGCCAGAACGGGAGCTGGATGCCCGTGACAAAGAAGATTGTCGCGTAGAAGCCGGAGAGCCGCGCCGCCGGAGGCAAAAGAACAGCTCTCGACATCATGATGGCCTCGACGGTCCGCGGATCAATGATTATGTGGCGCGAGTGCTAATCAGTGTCGGTCAACTGGGCACGCTGCTGTCGGTGGTCATCATCGACGTCGTGCTCGCCGGGGATAATGCGATCGTCGTCGGCATGGCGGCGGCCGGCCTTCCGGTCGAGCGGCGCCGGCGGGTCATCGTCCTCGGTATTGCCGCCGCGACGATCTTGCGAATTCTGTTTGCCTATTTCGCCGTGCAGTTGCTGGCAATCATCGGCCTGACTCTGGCGGGCGGCGTCCTCCTCCTTTGGGTCTCCTGGAAAATGTATCGCGATATTCGCCAGGAGCAGATCAATGCCAAGATTGTGACCGAAGAGCCGGCCGACTGCTGCCGAACCCGAATCGGCACGCCTCACGCGGGCTCGGGTCAGGCGCTGATCCGTATTGTCTTGGCTGATGTCTCGATGTCACTCGACAATGTGCTCGCTGTTGCCGGAATCGCCCGCGACCATTTCTGGCTGTTGTCCTTCGGTCTCCTTCTTTCCGTTGCCCTGATGGGCGTCGCTTCCACCTACATTGCACGGTTGCTCGACCGGCATTTCTGGATTTCCTGGGTCGGCCTTGGGATCATCACCTTCGTCGCATTGCGCATGATCTGGGACGGCTCGCACGAAATTCTTAGGCAAGCTTCGGCGCTCGCGTTCTGACGTTCGATCCGGCGTATCAGCCTTTAATCGCGGCTGCAGGCGCCGCCGCCGAGAACGCAAAACTTGGCACAGTGCGGGTGATTGAGCGGCACGGCGCCGCTCGCATCGGCGAGGCTTCGGCCGAGCTCGAAACGGGGATCGTAGGGAAGCAAGGTGCAGGCAAGGACGACGGGGTGAGTTGCGCCTTTGCGCTTCACGACCATGCGGGAACTCGAGCACATCACGCTTTCGGGCGATTTCCCGAGAATGCCCCAGCACGCCTCGGTGATCTCCGGGACATCGCTGGTGGCATCCATTTCCGGAAACACCATCAAGGTCACCGGGTCCTCGGCATCGATTGCCAGGCCGAGTTCGGCAAACAAATTCGCAAAGCCCTGGCGGATAGCCGCTTCCGGCTCTCCCGAAAGGCGGCGACTGGCGACATGCAGCGAAAACTCGTTGCGAGCCAGCCATAGCAGCCCGTCGATTGTCGGCTGCCAGCTGCGTTCGCCGCGCTCCATTTCGTGAACCCAGCGCCCGTAATGGTCGATCGACACCCTGATCGTCAGCCGCTTCCCGTAGCGCTCTCTGAGCCGCAACAACGCCGGTTTGCATTTCGCCATCGGTTTCATCGCATTCGTCAGCACCAAGGCGTGGAAACCCCGCGAGAGCACGTCGTCGAGCATTTGCGGCAACTCGGGGTTCATGAATGGCTCGCCGCCAGTAAATCCGATCAAAGATGTTGGAAGATCGCGAGCTTCAATTTCGTCGAGATATTCGGCGACTTCGCCTGCCGTCAGATAAACTAGCCGGTCGTTTTTGGGCGAAGATTCGATATAGCAATGGTGGCAGGTCAGATTGCACAATGTGCCAGTGTTGAACCACAGGGTGTCGAGCGAGTTGAGTTCGACCCACGCCCGCCGCTCGCCTTTGGCGGTGATGAACGGGTCCTGAAATTTTTGCGCATAGATGTGCGAGGGTGGCGGCTCAGCCATGGAAACCTGCCGGGACTGAAAGCGAGTTTAATTTAGTGTTCCGAAAGCGATCCCCGTAGCATCTCTTAATCCCCTCACACCAATGTGAGGCGAGTCGCCGAGTTGCCGGCCGTTGATAACCCCCGTTACGCTATCTATCTCTGGTCTTTCCCGCGCCCAAAAAAGCATGGAGCAGATTGCACCACGTCATATTCGCCTGACCTCTCACCCGGGGAGTGCCGGTCGGGGCGCACTGGCTCTCCATTGGGGCGGCGCCACTGCGGCCGAACGCGGTCCCGTTGTGGCGAGCCCCGCCGATCCTCGGTACCGCAACGCAGTGGGCTCCTATTCCGGTGCTTACGCAATTTACCGTGCGCTTGCCGTTGCGACGCGAGCGCTGGCTCGAGACCACCGGCCCGACCTCACCGACACCGCACCGGCGGCCCTGATCGCACCCCATCCGGGATGGGCCGACCCGGCGAAGATCGTTTCGCTCGACCCTTGGGGACATATGGTCGGCGACGTTTTCGCCGAACAAATCCGGGCGGGTATCGACGTACGGCCGACGATCGCGATCACCAGGGCGCGCATCGCGACCCCCGAGCTTCGCCCAATTATCGCCGAAGGAACCCTGCGGCCCGATGGCCAGGTATTGCTTGACAGCGGCGAAATCCGCGTCACCAAGGCCGCAATCGATCCGGTGTGGCATTTGCCCGGGCTGGCCGCTCGCTTTGGCGTGACCGAGGCCGATCTGCGGCGCACCTTGTTCGAGGAAACCGGCGGGATGTTTCCCGAACTCGTCACCCGGCCGGACCTCGAGGTGCTGTTGCCGCCGATCGGCGGCACGACCGTCTATTTCTTCGGCGCGGTTGAAAAGATCGCCGAACCGGACACGGTAATCGCGTGCCGGGTCCATGACGAGTGCAACGGCTCCGACGTGTTCGGTTCGGACATTTGCACATGCCGCCCGTACCTGGTGCATGGGATCGAAGTTTGTGTCGAGACCGCGCAGCAAGGCGGGGTTGGGATCATCGTCTACAACCGCAAGGAGGGACGGGCCCTCGGCGAAGTTACCAAATTCCTCGTCTACAACGCGCGCAAACGCCAGTCGGGCGGCGATCGCGCCGAAACCTATTTCCGCCGCACCGAATGCGTCGCCGGTGCGCAGGACATGCGTTTCCAGGAATTGATGCCGGACGTCTTTCATTGGCTCGGGATCAGCCGCATCGACCGATGGGTCTCGATGTCCAACCTGAAGAGGGATGCCCTGACCGCGCAAGGGATCGAGGTGGTGCAGCAAGTGGCGATTCCCGAGCGGCTGGTGCCGCTCGACGCCGCGGTCGAGATCGAGGCAAAAAAAGCCGCCGGGTACTTCACGCCGGCCGAGCTGCCCGAACCACAGGCGCGTAGCCGCATCACGGGTCGTGCTCTCGACGAGTGATCGCCCCGCAGCTGACCCCGACGGGCTGCTGAGCGCGGCTGCGGTACGCGAGCGCTGCGGCATTGTCTTTGATGCCGCCGAGCGCGGTGAGACAAAGCATTTCCGGCTAGCTCTTGACCGCCTGGACGAGGCAGTCCGCCGCGTTGTCGACATTACGCGGCGCCGCTATCCCGATCTGGTGGTTCCTTACCACAGCCGCTGGCGGCATTTCTCGGTCGGCGGGGTCGATCGCGGCGCCCTCGTGGCTCCCGGTGCAGACAGAGCTCAAACCGCCCGCGCACGGGTCGATCTCGCCGTCGTCTCTGTATTGCTGGATGCCGGAGCGGGAGCCGAATGGCGATTTCGCGAGGATGAGACCGGCCAAGTCTTGTGGCGCTCCGAAGGGCTTGCCGTGGCAAGCTTGCGCGCGATGCAATCCGGCCTTTTTTCGTCGCAGCCGGAACAGCCGTGGCGGGCTGATGCCGAGGCGCTGTCGCGACTCTCTGCGGAGATGCTCGCGCGCGCCTTCCAGCATGGCATTGGAAACGAGCTCGTCGGGGTCGGCGCGCGAGCGGCGCTGCTGCGAAATATGGGCGAGGTCTGCCGCGCAAACTCCACCCTGTTCGGCGTACCGGCGCGCCCTGGAAATCTCTTTGATTACTGGTCGGCGCGGGGCGCGCAAGTTTCCGCCCCGGAGATTCTGCGCATCCTGCTGCAGGTATTTGGTCCGATTTGGCCCGGCCGGATCAGTTTTGCTGGCGTGCCGCTCGGCGATTGCGGCCGCCATCGAGGAGTACCCGGGAACGGCCTGGTGCCGTTTCACAAGCTCAGCCAGTGGCTCGCCTACTCTCTGGTAGAGCCGCTGATCGCAGGTGGGGTGGAAGTCACCGATATCGACGGGCTGACCGGCCTCGCCGAATACCGCAACGGCGGTCTCCTCATCGATTGCGGCGTCATCGAGCCGCGGGACCCTGTGCTCCTGGCGCGTCCGCTGGATGCGCTGAGCGAGCCCGTCGTCGAATGGCGGGCGCTGACTGTTGCGTTGCTCGATCGCCTTGCGATCGGGGTTCGCGAGCACCTCGGCAAGAGCCTGCAAGAATTTCCGCTCGCCCGCGTCCTCGAAGGCGGCAGCTGGGCGGCGGGCCGGGAAATCGCGCGCGAGCGCCGCCCGGACGGCGCGCCACCCCTCTCGATCGTCAGCGACGGCACTTTATTCTAGTTTTCGCACGGGTTGATGATTTGCGTGAAGCCGGCGTACGGTTTCGTACGTTCGTGGGGCTTTTGCTGTTTTCGCTGTTTTTTGCAGCAAATTATCAGCCAGCCACATCGCGTTCCCCGCGGAAATCCTGGGCCGGCTACGGTTCGGCGAGAGGAGGAACAGCGAATGCATCGCTGTTTCGTCTGTTTTTTGCTGTTATCTCTGAGCAACTGCGAACCTGGCCATCGGAAACCCTCGACGAGATTAATCACAAATTCATGGTTTTGTCAATTCCGCACAATGCGATTCTAGCGCTGAGGCTCCCTGTTTGAGCCGCTATACCAACTCGGCGAGCAACGCCTTCGCGTCCTTCAGATCGGCCGTGTCGAAACCCTCGGTGAACCAGCCGTAAACCGGCGCGAGCAGGTCGCGTGCTTCGCCCCGCCGGCCCTGCTCGTCCCACAGCCGGGCGAGGCTCGTGGCGGCGCGCAGTTCGTAGC
>JBARIB010000671.1:0-3042 GCA_049799535.1 Allostellaceae bacterium
CTCGTAATAGCGGATCGTTGGCAGCGGCAGGAGTTGACCGCACTTCCAGCCACGCCGGCGGGTTCTCAGCCCAACTGCGCACCACCGGTGGCGCCATGCTATGGCGCAACTCGGTGCACACCGCTTCCGGCACAAAGACCTTTTCGAACAGCTTTGGAAGTATCTCGCTCTCGCCAATCAGCACCAGGTAGTTGAGCGGCCCGGTATCGGCGACCACGAGCCGCATTTAATCAGAAGCCGAGCTTTTGCAAGTCTTGTCGGTCACGTTCCAGGTCGTCGAGGCTGTACGCCTCGAAAACGCCATGCGCCTTCAAGAAGCCATCGAGCCCATAGCGGGTGCCGAAACCCAAGAGTCGCCGCAGCTCAGGTTTGGTCAAGTGCCCGAGCTTGTATTCCTCGAGCGCCAGGGCTTCGAGTGCGCGGCGCTCGATCTCGCTGGCGGTGCCGAGCCGATCAGCTAGATCGTCCGGAATGCAAACGGTGATTTCCATATCTCTTAATCCACCCCGGGAGTGAGGTCCCAGCTAAACGAGGCAGCATACGATCTAGATTAGGTCGTAGTACATAGAGCCAGCCGACCCGGACGCCAAGAACAACGCTTCGCACGATTTTCGGCGGCGAGGCCGACGATCGCATGAATGCCACCGCTTTCGGCCGCAACAACCCGTTTGGGTCGAAGCTCAACGCGATCTTCAGCTCGGATATCGGGCATTTCGACGTGATCGACATGCGCCATCCACTCCCCGAGGCCTACGAGCTGGTCGAGGACGGCCACATCACCGCCGACGATTTCCGAGCCTTCACCTTTACGAATGCAGTCAAGCTGTGGGGTACGCAGAACCCGCGCTTCTTCGAGGGCACGAGCGTCGCCAAAGAAGCCGCCGCCGTCCTCGCCGCGGCGCAAACCCCACCCCTCGCCGCCGCCGAGTAAATCGGCACCGCAGCGCCGCTCTCCGGCGGCGCTGTTGTTTCGGTCAGGTGGGGTCGGGAACCGGGGCTTTCCCGAGGCCAGGTCGGTGCTGCTCAACACCTGTGTCCAACTTGATGCTCCAAACTCAATGCTGCGCAAGCTGTGCGCTGGCATTGTATTTGTTGGTGGCGATCTCTTCGGGGCCGAATTGGCCGGGCTTGAGCTTGCCGTCCCGCACCAGGACGTGGAGCCAGAATTCGGTATCGTGATCCTTGTACAGCGCGTGCTGCGGCAGGCCGTAGCCAGGCCAATAAACCACACCCGCCGGATCCTCGCCCCGCTTCTTCAGTATCTGAGCGACCAGCTTTCTCGCCTCGTCGGGGTGCTCCGCAGCCCAGTCGGCCGCTTTGGCGGAAGCGGTCACGAACTCCTTTACGGCCTCGGGATGCTGGTCGATGAAGGCCTTTTCCATGGCATTGCTGGCGAGAACAATGTCGCCGAGAACGTCGTGATCGGTAAACAGCACCCTCACGCCACCCTCGGCGGCAATCTTGCCGGCGATGGGGCTCTGCCACACGCCGACCGCCACTACATCTGCCTGCCGATGGCGCAATGTCTCGTCGAGTTGCTCTCCGGGGACCTTGACCAGCTTTACGTCGCTCTTATTCAGACCGTGGGTCCTCAGATATACCCGGATCGTATAATCCAGGTGAGCGCCCAGGGTGTTTACTGCGATGGATTTGTCTTTGAGGTCCTTCGCAGCTTTGATCGGGCTGCTATCCAGCACAAAGAACTTGCTGTTTACGTCTTTGCTGATGCCCGCTCGCGGCACGACGCAGAGGATCTTGGCGCCACCAGCGATGGCATTGATTATCGCAGGGGTGGCGGCCCCGGCTACGTCGATCGAGCCTGACGCCAGCGCGGCCAGACTTTTCGGCCCGCCCGGCGAATACCCTTCGGATTCGAGGCGAATGCCCTTTCCCTTTAGGAAGCCCAAGGCATCGGCGATTTCGAAGGGGGGGACGTAGCCGCGGTCGTTCAGATATCGGATGACTACCGGGTTCGCGTCGGCGGCATCGGCGTGCACCGGGTTTGCACCGAAAGGCAGGCAGATCATCGCAAGTACGACGCCGGACACGATCTGAGCAGTCCGGCGTAGGGGATTAGGTTTCATCTCGAAAACCCTCCGCGTTTGTGCCCGCTAAGGATGCTCTTCGGTGCGGGCGGTTGGCTGTGAAAACTTCCGAAGATTTCCGAAAATGGGGACACCAATCGTTTCGCCGGATACCGCGGCCGGTGCTACACTATTGCGCCTCGAACCTACCGAGAACCGCTCAAGGAGGAGGCGTATGAGCGGCGAGGAAGCGGTCGAAGAGCTTCTCTTCGATGGCCTTAAGCTTAACCGGCGGGGCCTCTTCCGCTTGGATCGGACAGGAAGGGCCGTACCTGTCGCGCTCGGCTCGCGCGCGCTCGATCTGCTCCTGCTGCTCGCCAAGCATGAGGGCGCGGTCGTCTCGAAAGGCGACATTATGGCAGGGGTCTGGCCCGGAATAGCGGTCGAGGAGAGCAATCTGACGAAGCAGATCTCGGCGCTGCGCCGCGCGCTGGATCAAAGCCGCGAGAACGGCAGCTGCATCCAGACTGTGCCTGGCCGCGGATACCGCTTTGTCGCGACCGTGACCCGGACCGACCAGCCCACAGACGTCGTACCGTTGCCTGCCGTTCGTGAAGAGCCGTCGATCGCGGTGCTGCCATTCCAAAATTTAAACGGTGCCCCCGAGGTCAGACTATTTTGCCGACGGCATGGCCGAAGACATCACGACCGCGATCGCACGCTTTCCCTGGCTCTTCGTCGTCGCCCGCGGTTCCTACTCTGCCTATAAGGACAGAGCCGTTGACGCGCGGCGGGCGGCGCGCGAATTGGGCGTGCGCTATGTGCTGCAAGGGGCGGTCAGAACCGACAGCAACCGGGTGCGCATTAGCGGGGAGCTGATCGACGCGATAACGGGGCGGCATATCTGGGGCGACCGGTTCGACGGCACTCGAGGCGATATCTTCGCCTTGCAGGATCGGGTGGCGGCCGCGGTCGTCGGCGCGATCGAACCGCGGCTGCGGCTTGCCGAGATTGAGCG
>JBARIB010000672.1:0-2515 GCA_049799535.1 Allostellaceae bacterium
ATGTGGAGGCCATCATCGGCCAACTGTATCCGGCGACAATGCTCGCTCGCCTCATCACCCTGGAACTTCGAAGGCCTCGGCGGCGGCCTGCCCGGCTGAAACGAAGAGGTGGCGGCACCTCAGCGGACGAGGGGCATGACCCAGATCAAAGCGATCACCCGGTTATGCCGCCTTCTTAGAGCGCCTTAGCAGATTTGGGGGATAAATGTACCTGAATGCCGCGATGCTGGCCGCGTTCCTCCTCATCTACAGCGCGATTGCCGGCCGGATCGAACGATCCTGGATCAGTGGCCCGATGGTATTCGTTGCAGTTGGCTTTATCCTCGGCCCGGATGTCCTGGGCGTACTCCGCCTGGACATTACTGGCGAGGGGCTGCGGATTCTGGCGGAGCTGACGCTGGCCATGGTCTTGTTCACCGACGCGGCCAACGCGGATTTCGGCGTCCTCAGGCGCAACCGGAGCCTTCCGGAGCGGCTGCTCTTGATAGGTCTGCCGCTGACGATCGTGCTCGGCTTTGTGCTCGCCGCGATCGTGTTCCGCTCGCTCGGGACATTGGAAATAGCCTTACTGGCGGCAATGCTGGCGCCGACGGATGCGGCGCTCGGCAAGCCAGTCGTAACCAATCCGAGGGTGCCGCCGGTCATGCGCGAGGCGCTCAATGTCGAAAGCGGCCTCAACGACGGCATCTGCGTGCCCATCGTGGTGTTGCTGCTCGGGTTGGCGGTCGGCTCGCAGATCGAAGGGGGGATAACGTTTCACGTGGCCCGCGTGGTCATCGAGGAGATCGGCATTGGGGCAGCGATTGGGCTCGGGTTAACCTGGTCCGCCGCCCGAATGATACACTTCGCAGAGCGACGCGGTTGGATCAGCGAGCACTGGGTGCAAATCTCGATCGTAGCGCTCGCCGCCACGTGCTTTGCGTCGGCACAGGCGGCGGGCGGCAGCGGATTCATCGCCTGCTTTGTCGGCGGGCTATTGGTGAGCGGCCTGCAACTCCGCCGCAAAGAGGAATTGCTGCGCGGCGCGGAGGGCATGGGTGAGACCTTGGCGCTGCTAACATGGGTCGTGTTCGGCTGCATTGTGGTTGCCCGCATGATCGACCGTGTTACCTGGCCGGCGCTGCTCTATGCAGTGCTGAGCTTGACCGTGGTTCGGATGCTCCCGGTCTTTCTGTGCCTGATCGGCACGCGAACGACTACCGCTGACAAGCTGTTCATCGGCTGGTTCGGGCCGCGCGGGCTCGCTACGATCGTCTTCGCAGTTCTGGTATTAGACGAGAAGCTGCCCGGTAACGACACGATAATGCTCGCAGCCGGCTGGACCGTGCTGCTCAGCGTCATCGCCCACGGCGTCACCGCGAACCCGCTGGTGAAGCGGATGGCTGGTTCTACAGAGCTAGGCGCCTAGACGGACGACCATACCATCGGCTCCAAGGCTCAAGGCCAAGCCTTGACGCCGCGCCTTCAGACGCAGATACACCCCATTCGCATTTTGCAGCCACATCTCGCCCTTGCCTTGCTCGCCCGCAGCCCATCCGATCCGGGCCTGACCGTAAACCCCCTCAAAATCCTGAAGACGGCGAAGATTGTACACGCTTCCAGTAGCGTCGAGCGTCGATACCCCGATCCCGCCGATCCCCAGACCGCCCAGTTTGAATGGGTAGCTGCGGCCACGATAGTGCAACGTGCCCCCGCCGACAGCGCCGCTTCCGATAAACGCGACCTGCACTTGGTGGATATTGACGCTGCCCGAAGGTTTCGGGGGAGGCGTCGACTGGGCGAGCGCGCCGGCAGAGAGAGTGCTGCATCCGATCATGAGCCCGAGTGCAAAGCTCAGGGTAAAGTCCAGCCACCCTCTGCGACCGGATCGCACGAACATCGGCGCGGCTTTGACTACCACGTAAGAATGAAGCCGATGTCGCCGGGCATCCCTCCCGGATATTCGAGGACTTCAGCCCTCAGCCCAAAGCCGAGCGGCCTCAAGTGATCGCGCCAGAATTCGTAGCCGAGCTTGGGTCGACCCTCCAAGGTACTCTCCCATTCGGGCAGCGAATTGTTGATTCTTCGGCCGCCATCGCTACACAGGGAATTGGGAAAGCGATAGATCTGAACCTCGCTCTGTCCGCGCTCGGCGGCCCGGTCGACGAGCTGCATGAGCAATGCCATCAGCTGGTCGGGCGTCCTGTCCGGAGGCTTGCGAAACTCCTCCATCACCGCCTTCTGCTTTTCCTCTTGGTCCTTCAGATGGCGCATTTCCTCGGCAGCCTTGGCCGCCTCGCGCTCGGCCATACGACGCCTCAGATCAGTGGCGGAAAATTTACCTGTCCCAGCTGGTGGAACCGGGTTGCGCGTCTCGGACATGATTTCCCTCCCTCCTGCCGTTGTCAGCTTCCTACCAGCATGCGGGCATGGCGGGCAATCATCAGATTCTCGTCGGTTTTGATCACATAGGCGGCGACCCGGCTGTTCGGCGTACTGATCCGTTCCTTGTGCTCGCGGTTTGCCGCCTCGTCCA
>JBARIB010000673.1:0-2648 GCA_049799535.1 Allostellaceae bacterium
CATCCTTGGCAAGACCCAGGCCGACGACGGCGCGGCACTGCGCGCCGACCAGATCCTCGCTGGTGATGCCGACCGTCCAGCCGAGACGAGCCGCTTGTGCGACAATCTGATCGAGCGTGTGCACGGCCTTCGGGCGGCGGATCCGCGGGATCGCTTCCATCTCTTCGCGCCGCTCGAAGAGCTTCATGCCGAAAGGGATCGCCCGCAGCCGCAACAGGCGCTCAAGATCGGCCGCAAGCGTCGCCCAATCCATTTTCATATCGCGATCCTCGACAGGTGTTCGAGCGACACATTAGGCTCAATCCGCCCGAGCGTCTCTGCGGCAGTCTAGTCTACCTGCGATCTGCCGTGGAACCCTGCTGCCCCGGGAGGGGTTCGGGCTCAGCGGGCGAATTGCGTGAGGGGATCCCGATGCGGTTTCTCGGCGTCCATCCTGGTCCCTTGATGTACACCAAAGTCTTCCTGCGGCTCGAGCCGTTGGGGCTCGAGCTCGTCGCGCAGTCGGCGCGCCGCGCCGGACACGAGGTCCGGCTCATTGATCTGCAAGTCGAGGACCACCGCGCGTATTTTCGCCTGCTGGAGAGCTGGCGGCCGGATATCGTCGCATTTTCCTGCAACTACCTGGCGAACGTGCCCGAGATCGTCAATCTCGCCAAGGCGACAAGGGTGCGCCTGCCCAAGACGTTCGTCTGCGTCGGCGGGCACAGCGCCTCATTTACCGCCAGCTCATTGATAAACCACGGCGCGGGCGCGATCGATTGCGTCCTCAAGGGCGAGGGCGAGGCTGTCGTGCCGCTCCTCCTTGGTGCGATCGAGGCCGGAGGAGATATTCGCGGCGTCCCCGGCGCAGTGAGCGCGACAGGCGAGGGTCCTGCCCCGCGCTTCGTGCACTCCCTCGACGAGCTGATGCCGGCGCGTGACTTGCTGCGCCACCGCCGCAAGTATTTCCTTGGCACACTGGACCCTTGCGCCTCGATCGAGTTTTCGCGCGGCTGTCCCTGGGACTGCTCCTTTTGCAGCGCTTGGACCTTTTATGGCCGCAGCTACCGCCTGGTGAGCCCAGAGCGGGTCGTCGAGGATTTGCGTGCGATCCGCGAGCCCGGCATCTTCATCGTCGACGACGTCGCCTTCGTGCATGAACGGCACGGCATCGAAATCGGCGAGGCAGTCGCCCGCGCCGGCATCCGCAAACGGTATTATCTCGAGACCCGCGGCGACGTGCTGCTGCGCAACAAGGAAGCGTTCCGCCTATGGAAACGGCTCGGGCTGAAGACGATGTTCCTCGGCCTCGAGGCAATCGACGAGGAGGGGCTGCGGAAGTACCGAAAGCGCGTCTCGCTCGGCCGCAATTTCGAGGCGATCGAATTCGCGCGCTCGCTTGGCGTCAATGTCGCGATCAATCTGATCGCCGATCCTGACTGGGACCATGAGCGGTTCAGGATTGTCCGCGCATGGTGCCTGGAAATGCCGGACGTGATCAATATCAGCGTCAATACGCCTTATCCGGGCACAGAGAGCTGGGTCACCGACGGGCGCCGGCTCGCGACGCGTGATTATCGCCTGTTCGATATCCAGCATGCGGTGTTGCCTACCCGCTTGCCGCTCGAAGAGTTCTACCGCGAGCTGGTAGAGACGCAGCTGGCGATCTATCGCAAGCATCTCGACTGGCGCCAGCTGTGGGGTGTATCCGGCATCGTCGCGCGGCTGCTGCTGCGCGGTCAGACGAATTTCGTGAAGAGCCTATTTAGCCTGAACAAGGTTTATCGGCCTGAGCTATTGCTCGCGGACCACGCCGCGCCGGTCGCATACGAAATTCCGCTGCCGCCCAAGCTCCCGCAACAGCATCGGCACAATACGGCTTCGTTATATGTGCACGCCCCGCGAGGCCGCAGAAGCCGCGCCATCGATACGGCCACCGAACTTTTTGTCGAGGAGAGCCGGATGGGAACAGCGCCCTGAGGCGCGGCTCATTCACTCACCAAATGGAGGTCAGCGCCGCGGCCGCGCAGCTCCGCAAGATATCCCCTCACGATGCCAAAGGCGGTATCAAACTCCATCCGGACCGGCAGCAACCTATCGCCTGCGACAATGCGGGCATACCAGATTTTGCCGCTGTGATAAGTGTCCTCGCGGTCCGGGTTGGTCACGATATCCTCGCGCGCAACTTCGCAGACCCGCGCCGGACCGGCAAATCTCTGGTAGCCATCAACCGCTAATGTCTCCTGACCTATGTCGCTAAAGCGGAGATTATACAGCCCGGCACCATCGAAAACGCGAACGACCACCGCGCAGTTGCCGGATCTTGCGAGCTGCCGCTCAACCATAAAATACGCGGTCAACTGATCCACCGTACCGCGTATCTGATCAGCCGAGACCACTAAGGATCGTCCCGTAGAAGACGGGGTGGATGCGTTGATCACGGTGCCGTCCCCCCGGTAATCGGTTTCGTAGTGGCGCTCGGCGCCGTTTCGCCGCACATCGGCATGATAAGCGTCGGGGCGGGGCGCTTCCCCAGCCAGCTGCCCGTAGACTTGCGAATGGCTGGTCAGATCGACGAAGACGGCGGCCAGACCGCGAGTGTCAAGATCCACTGCAACGGCATATCGGTCCCCCGACTCCTCGACCCTGGTGCGGTTCGTCAGGACGTG
>JBARIB010000674.1:0-4335 GCA_049799535.1 Allostellaceae bacterium
TGGCGCAAGCGATGGCGCTAGGGCTTAGCGTCGTTGAAAGCGCCCGTATTACCCCCGCGGCCGCGGAGATAAGCGCGCTCGCCGAAGAAATCCGCGGCGCGCTCTCGGGTTAAACGCGGCGGCTGAAGTCACAAACAAGATCAGTTCAGCTCCCAATAGAATACTGAAATTGCTCGTTTCTTTGCGGCCTACGCGCGCGTAGACCGCAAAAAATCCACAAACGTCCCAGCAGACCGAGGGCCATCCACAAATGACCCTCTACCCGGCCCGCCGACATCAGACATAATGGCGCAGAAACGCCTCTATCATTGCATTCACCTGGTCGGGAACTTCGTCCCACTGCAAGTCGATGGGCTTGTCGTCGAAACAGATCCGTTCTTCAACAGCCGGCGCGAGCAGCCCGTGGAGCTGGCGACACGCCATACCGTTCCGACGATTTATGAGTGGCGCGAGTTCGCCTCAGCTGGCGGGCTGATCAGCTATGGATCGAGCCTCACGGGTGCCTATCGCCAAGCCGGCTGATCTGCCGGTCCAGCAGCCAACCAGGTTCGAGCTGGTCCATCAATCTCACGGCCGGCAAGGCGCTTGCGCTGACGGTCCCACAAACGAACCTCGCCCGTGCCGACGAGGTGATCGAATGAGGCGGCTGAATGCCCGATGCCGTTCAGCGCAGAGACGGGCTACGCAATCGAACCTATCGGTGGCGCAGGACAGGCTCGCTGGATGGCGCAGCCCGGAGAAGTGTGAACTGGCATAGCTGGCAGCGAGCGATGTCTGAACGTCATCCGACCATCCCGACGCTAGGGCTGCCGTCGATCTCGGGTTAGACTTGGTTAGGGCAATCCACCGTACCGAAAATGCCCCCTGTCCGTCGCCTAGCCGCCGATGTGGCCGGCTATTTGCGCCTGATGGGGGGATAAGGAGGGGAACAGCTGAAAGCACATCTCGCGCCGCTCGTTGAGCCAAAGGATCAAGGAGCACCGCGGCCGCACCGTAAAGAACACCGGCGATGGCTTGCTGGCTGAATTTCCAAGCGTGGTCGAGGCGGACTTGCCGCTCGCTACGACTGACCTGCTCTCCGCCGCGTCGCCGAACCTGACTGACCGCGTCGCGGAGTGCGGATATATATTTGCATTGCCGCTTGTTTGGATGGAGACCGCGATGGCCAAGAATGGCTTTCAGCTGATCGACGCCGAGATGCATGTAATGGAGCCGGTGGATCTGTGGGAGCGCTACATCGATCCTGAGTTTGCAGGGCGCGCGCCGCGGCGGCTCGATGAGCGCCGTTGGGACATTCGAACAATCGTCGAAGGCGAAGTCATGGCGGCAATGCCGGGCGGTGACTGGCCGGCGCTGACAGATGCCGAGGAGGAAGCGCTGGCCGAGAGATATGCGGAGGAGATCGCGCGGAATTTCGACCCCGAGTCTCAGCTGCGCGCGATGGATAAGGAGGGACTCGATTTGGCCATCCTCTTTCCGACCTCGGCCATGTACGTGACCGCGTTCACGAGAATGGACCCGCGCTTCGCAGCCGCAGCGTGCCGCGCGTACAATGGTTGGTTATACGACTATATTCAGGCCGCCGATCCCAAACGGATGTTCGGGGCCGCCGCCATCTCGCCCCATGACGTCCATAGTGCCGTGATCGAGACGCGCCGGGCCGTGAACCAACTCGGGATGAAGGCGGTTTTCTTGCGTCCGAACATCTATAACGACCGGGCTTGGCACGACCCGTACTACGATCCGCTCTGGGCGGCGAGTCAGGAGCTGAACGTCCCGGTCGGGTTTCATGAAACTACAGGCTCGCGCATGAAGGCTGCCGGGACCGATCGCTTCAAGAACATGGGCATTGCGCACATCTCAACGCACTCGATGGAGCAGATGCTCGCCTGCATGGATGTCATCATGGGTGGCGTCATGGAGCGATTCCCACGGCTTCGCTTTGCGTTTCTCGAGGGCCAGTGCGGCTGGTTGCCGTTCTGGCTCGACCGCATGGACCAGCACTACGAATGGCGCGAGCCCTATGGTGAGATGACGCATCTTTCCATGCCGCCCTCGGAATATTTCCGCCGGCAGGGGTTCTGCGCGGTCGAATGCGACGAAGACTTCGTGGCTCACGTCGTCGCCGCAGTCGGCGACGACAACCTCGTCACGACGACCGATTACCCGCACGGCGATTCAAAATATCCAAAGGCAATGGATCGCTTCCTGGCGCTGCCCCTCGGCGAGCAGAGCAAGAAAAAGATCCTCTGGGACAACGCGCTGCGCCTCTACGCTTTATAGGCCGCGCATGAAGCTCGGTTTTATCGGGGTCGGGAATATCGGCGCACCGATCGCCAGTCAGTTGCTGGCGGCGGGCCACTCGCTGGTCGTCCACGATCTGCGGCCCGAAGCCGCGCATGCGCTGCTGAATGCGGGCGCAATCTGGGCCAACTCGGCCGCCGCCTTAGCCGGGGAATGCGAAGTTGTTGCCACTTGTCTGCCCGGACCGACGGAGATGGAGGAAGTCTGCCTCGGTCCAAGCGGGATCGTCGGTGTCATCAAGCCGGGCGGGCTCTACATCGACCACACGACGAACTCCCCGCTGCTCGTCCGGCGGGTCCATGACATGCTCGCCGCCAGAGGCGTCGCAATGCTGGACGCGCCGGTATCGGGCGGCATGGAAGGTGCGCAGACGCGGGACCTGCTGGTCATGGCCGGCGGTGAGCCGGCGACCTTCGAACGCGCGCGTCCGTTGCTCGATGCAGTTGCCAAGCGCGTCCTCTACACCGGCCAGATCGGCACCGGGTCGATTGCCAAAATCATGCACAATAGCGCGAGCTTCACGCTCGACCTCGTCATGGCCGAATGCTGGACGACAGGCGTCAAGGCGGGGATCGACGCCGCGACAATCATCAACGTCTTCAACGAGGCGGCGCTCGGGCAGATGATGAGCCTCAAGGTGCGCCTTCCCGCGACCTGGCTGCGCGGCAATTTCGAGCCGCGGTTCTCGCTGGAGCTGGCGCGCAAGGATCTTGGTTTGGCGCTCGAATTGGCGCGGGCAACCGACACGCCGATGCGTCTTGCCGCCATTTGCGAGCACGAAATGGTCGAGGCGGTCGCCCGCGGCTGGGCCGATCGCGACGCCTCGATCTTTCTTACCCTTCAGGAAGAGCGCGCCAAGGTCCAGGTCCGCCTGCCGCCTGATTGATCGCGCAAATCGGACCCGGTCGCGGCGAGCATTTATGTCAGGAGCTCGCGTCATACGCGCGATCGTCTGGACCGTTGCCAGCTTGATGGCCCGCGCGGCCGTCTCCGTAAAAGCCGCTCCCCTTCCGCCGGGTAAGGCGCGCCCGACCGACCTCGGCGCCGCCCCGCCGCCCATTGAACAAGAGGCAAGGGAGCTTGAATGCATCCCGCGGCAAGCGTTCTGCGCCGAATCTGGGTCTCCGCAGCAGTTTCTGAGGTCGCAAAATAGAAATCAGTAAACTGCGTCCGGGCTGATCCAAGCGCTCCCGTCCAGCTCGCATCGCGCTACGTGGGGAATGACGCGGCTCAAGATCAGCTCGGCTTTGTAGACGAGATCGGTCGATGCAGTCATGTCAGGACATTGGCGGGCGTCGCCGAGCAGGCTGATAGCCGCCCAGATACCCAGTACCAGATCGTCGGCGAGGGGCTTATTGTTACTAATCCGCATAATTGATCTCGCTGTGAGCTACCATTCCTCGCGCATTTATTCTAGATATCTTTTAAAGCCGAGTTTCGCCTAGATTAAGGATCCGTTTTGTTGCACGCCATTTACCCTCTTTGGGGCCTGAGGCCGGGAGGCGACATGGAGCGCCCCCGATCCCCAACCGCCGATTTCCCCTCACGGCGTCCGATGCAGCCCCATCCCGACCGCGCGGCACGGTTCGTCCTCTCGCAGCCGGAACACGCCGCCGGCGGTCTCGGCTTGCAACCCGGAGCACCGCCGCGTGACGAACGCGCTTCCCGCAAGACCTCTTCCTCGTCAGCCGGGAAAACGGCCTGGCTTTTCCCTAGGCGCGCCAAACGCCGCAGCACGCGCAGCCGCGCCCGCAAGCGGCGCGCGACGCGTGCACCCTCCACCGGCGCAATTTCGCCGCGCGAAATGGCCGTCCAAACCCGGGCGAACACCTTCCGGACATCTTCGGCCGTCCGCAACGACGCCAGCTCGATCCCGAGACGCTCCGCCGGATCGATGGCGCGCAAGGGCGGCGGCAGGAGTTGCGCGGCGAGCGGGCGCAACAAATAAGGCTTGCGGTCGAGCAGGTGCGACAGCGCCTGCGCGCTCAGCGGGCGGGCGACGAGATTAGGGACGCGCCGCTTGGGATTGGG
>JBARIB010000675.1:0-2035 GCA_049799535.1 Allostellaceae bacterium
CGACAAAGTTGTTCGTGTGATAGCTCGAGCGATAGCTAAGATTAGTGTTCGGAATCTTGAATGTCGGCTGGGTTGTTGCAAAATAACGGTAATCGAGATCAAGCGTAAGTGTCGAGTTGAGATTGTAGCGGATGCCGGCTATCCCTTGGTAGCCAAACTGCCAGGTGCTGTTGCTGAAGAGTTGTCCAATGCCGGGGAGCTTGAGGCCGTCAAACACATTTGCGGCGCCGACCCCGAAGCCGAAATGAGGCGTGATCGGAAAGCCGACCGTAAAGTCGTAGAGCACGTTGGTCATGATCGCATTGGTGTGCCGGTTGCCGCCGACCCCACCAAGTGTGAAATTACTTCCCACTAGGTCGCGAGCGTTGTTTTGCCGATAACTGTATTCTTCTTCGAAACGCCAGGGGCCCCACTCATAGCCGCCGCGGAAACCGGCATTGAACCCGCTGTCAAAGCGTGCGGTAACAGAGGTCAATCCGGCAATCGTGTCGGTCTGGCCGGGAAGACCGGTCCATCCCCCCTCGGCTCCTATATAGAGTTGCGCCCGCCCCTCGGACGCGAATAGCGCTGCCCCTACCAAAATGCACGTAACTAGCCGTGCGAGAATTCCGCTCGACCCTCGGAGGCGCCGCATCTGAATTCCCCCGCCAAAACTATAGCGTCCCCGCCGCACCAGTTGTTCTATCTAATAGCGATTGCTGCCGCTTGCAAGAAACCACCCGAGCTGGACCGCGCACTTTGACCTCGTCAGCTGTCGTAGACGAGGCGAACGGCGCTTACTATGCTCGACGCAGCGGTGTTTAGGGTAGTGGAGATCCGTGAAGTTCAAGTGTGCCGTCGTTTTAAATGTTTTGCTTGCTGGCGCGAGGCGCCGCTTATCGCGGCCCCATGGGCAGCACGGCGGCCCGCGGCCCCGGGGGTACATATCACGGCGGAACGGTTTATCGCGGGGGGCACCTATTACGGCTGTAAGACTGTTGTCACCCGGGCGTCGGCGCCGGTGTTGCGGCCGGGGTAGCCGTCGGAGCCGCTGCTGGCGCGGCGGCTGCGACATCGGCCTATGCGGCACCAACTTACAATTACTACCCGCCACCCTATTACTGCCCATACCCATCGACCGGTTACTGCCCGCCTCCACAACTTCGGTGATCGGGCCTATCGCGACGAAGGGCTGTTTGTGGCACTCGCGCAAGGGAGAAGGAAGCGAATGACCGATGTGCTGGAAAGCCTGGAAGACGGCGTCGCCTGGCTGACACTCAATCGCCCCGATCGACTGAACGCGTTCTCCCCGGGAATGCTCGAGGCCTTGGGTGAGGCATTACAACGCCTCGGCAATGACGCGGGCGTCGGGGCGATCGTCGTTACCGGCGCCGGACGCGGCTTTTGCGCCGGTGGCGATGTGAAGACGATGGAGAGCCGGGCCGCTCAGGGCTTTGAGGAACGGGTTGAGGGGCTGCGCCGCATGCATCAGCTCCCAATGCTGCTCCGCACGATGCCGAAAGTCGTCATTGCGATGGTCAATGGCCCCGCCGTGGGCGCCGGCTTCGGACTTGCGCTGGCTTGTGACCTGCGTATTGCCGGCCGTTCTGCGCGTTTCGGTACCGGGTTCGCGGGGGTCGGCTATTCCGGCGACTTCGGCGGATCGTGGACCCTGACGCGCCTCGTCGGCACGGCGAAGGCGCGCGAGCTCTATTTTCTCGGCGAGATCATCGGTAGTGACGCCGCAGTCTCGCTCGGCCTCGTAAACCGCGTTGTCGAAGACGAAGCGCTGCACCGCGAAACCCTGAGCCTCGCCCGGCGCATCGCCGACGGACCGCGCGTCTCCTACGGCTATATGAAGCGCAATCTGTTCGCCGCCGAAACCGAACCCCTCGCCGCGGTCCTCGAGATGGAGGCCGTGCATCAGGCGCGGACCGCCATGACCGAGGACCACGTGGAGGCGAGCCGGGCCTTTGTCGAGAAACGGCGGCCGGTGTTCAAAGGCAGGTGAACGATACGGGCAGGCTCGACAGAACGATCGCGTTCGTAACGGGGC
>JBARIB010000676.1:0-1676 GCA_049799535.1 Allostellaceae bacterium
GGCGAACAATCTGGCGATCAAAGGTGCCGCGCATTTCGCCCGCGCGCACCCGCAAAAGGGCAAAATCCGGGATCACATCGTGACGTTGCAGACCGAGCACAAATGTGTGCTCGAAAGCTGCAAGGCGTTGGAAGCCGAAGGCTTCGGCGTGACCTATTTAGGAGTCCAACCGAGTGGCCTAGTGTCGCTCGCCGCGCTCGAAGCAGCTTTGTCTGAGCGGACGCTTCTTTTGTCGGTCATGGCCGCGCACAACGAGATCGGCGTCGTCCAGCCGCTCTCCGAAATCGGCGCATTATGCCGTTCGAAAGGCGTGCTGTTCCACACTGACGCGGCGCAAGCATTTGGCAAGATCCCGCTCGATGTCGAGGCGATGAAGATCGATCTGCTATCGATTTCCGGCCACAAAATTTACGGGCCCAAGGGGATCGGGGCGCTCTACGTCCGGCGTCGGCCGCGGGTTCGGCTGTTGCCGCTGATCGACGGCGGCGGACAGGAGCGCGGGTTGCGTTCGGGAACTCTGCCCACACCGCTGTGTGTCGGGTTGGGTCGCGCCGCCGCGGTTGCCGGCGCGGAGATGGCGCGAGAGGCCGAGCGGTTGCGCCAACTCCGGGATAGTCTGCTGAAAAGCCTTGCACGGCGCGTTCCAGGGATTCGCCTCAACGGCGACGCCGAGCATCGCCTGCCTGGCAGTCTCAACCTGACTTTCCCGGGAATTCCGGCGCCGGCTCTAATAGAGGCGGCTCCGAGTATTGCGATCTCGACTGGCTCGGCATGCACCTCGGCATCGATAGAGCCTTCTTATGTGCTGCGTGCGCTCGGTCTGCCGGATGCGCTCGCCAATGCCTCTATTCGCATTGGGCTCGGACGGTTTACATCGGCAGCTGAAGTCGATTTCGCCGCCGACGCGCTGGCAACGGCTGCGAGCCGGCTGAAACGGCAGGAGGTCGCACCCAAATAAGGGACGTGGGTCGAACGATTTATAGAATTGTGTGCGGAGACAGTAGCAATGAGGGCGAGAAGGCAGGTCCTGTCGGTGACCGACGCTGCGGCAGAGCGGATCCAGGGGCTTCTTGCCAAGCGCGGCAAGCCATCGGCGGGAGTGCGTATCGGCGTACGCGCGCGCGGCTGTTCCGGCCTAAGCTACACGCTCGAATATGCGGACGAAAAGGGCAAGTTCGACGAGGTCGTCGAAGACAAGGGCGTCAAGCTCCTCATCGACCCGAAGGCGATCCTCTTCCTGCTCGGCTCCGAGATGGACTTCAGGGTCGACCGGCTGTCCGCCACATTCTCCTTCCGCAACCCCAACGAGACCTCGGCCTGCGGCTGCGGCGAGAGCGTCGCCATCACCCCCGCAAGCGCCGAAGCCCTTAACGCGCCCGCGTGAACGCCCACGGCCTCAAAGAGCTGTTCGAGCCGTTCGGCGCGGTCGAGGTCAAGCGCATGTTCGGCGGCTCCGGCGTCTACGCCGAGGGCCTGTGCTTTGCGATCGAATCCGGCGGCGATGTCTTTCTCAAGGTCGACGCCGAGACGGAGGCCGCCTTCTCCGCCGCCGGCTCCTCGCCCTTCGTCTACAACGCCAAGGGCAAGCCGATGACTACGTCCTTCTGGCGATTGCCGTCTGCCGCATATGACGAGCCGGACGAGCTGCGACGATGGGCGGCGCTGGCGCTGGAGGC
>JBARIB010000677.1:0-2135 GCA_049799535.1 Allostellaceae bacterium
CCCCAGGACAGACCGTCAGACGCCCACCCCTTCGACCGGATCTGCGCCGAGCGCGCCATCACCCACCGCCTCACCCAGCCCTTCCGGCCCCAGACCAACGGTATGGTCGAACGCTTCAACCGCCGCCTTGGCGAGCATCTCGGCCGCGTGCCCAAACCCGTGCCGCCCACCACCGCCGCTTTCTCGACCATGCCGAACGCGATGCCTACCTTCACGCCTTTGTCGCCGACTACAGGACATAACACGAAAGCGGGGGTCAGCCAAGCCTGCAAGATGACGGGTGTCCGTAGCAGATGAAATGTCCGGGTTTGGTAGCAGACGATCTGTCCGGTTTTTGGGGGAGTTCCAAACCGGGGGATCGGGATGCGACCCGAGGTACGGATGGCGCGGTATGTGGAGGCATTGGAGCGGTATCGGGGGGGTCGGTTGAGCTGTGTGGAGGCGGCCGAGCTGCTGGGGATCAGCGAGCGGCATTTCCGCCGGTTGCGCGACCGGTACGAGGCGGCGGGGGCGGAGGGTTTGATCGATCGGCGGCGCGGGCGGGCTTCGGGGCGGCGGGCGCCGGTGGACCGGATCGAATTTGTCGTGGAGCAATATCGCACGCGGTACTGGGACTTCACGGCCAAGCATTTTCACGAGGCGCTGCAGGCCGAGCACGGCTTTCGGCTAAGCTACACCTGGACAAAGACCGTGCTGCAGAGCCGCGGACTGGTGGCGATCGCGCCGCGCCGTTCGGCGCACCGCAAGAAACGGCCGCGCCGGCCGCTGCCCGGCATGATGCTGTTTCAAGACGGCTCGCCGCACGAATGGCTGGTCGGCCAGGCGCCGCTCGATCTGATCGTCACGCTCGACGATGCGACGAGCGCGATCTACTCGATCTTTCTGGTCGAAGCGGAGGGCACCGCCTCGAGCTTTCGCGGGCTGGCCGAGGTGATCAGCCGACATGGGCTGTTCTCGTCGCTCTACACCGACCGCGGCAGTCATTACTTCACCACCCCCAAGGCGGGCGGCAAGGTCGACCGGCAGCAGCCGACCCAGGTTGGTCGCGCCTTGGCCGAGCTCAGCATCGAGCACATCCCGTCCTACAGCCCGGAAGCCCGCGGCCGCATGGAGCGGGTGTTCGGGACCTTACAGCAGCGCTTGCCGCCGTTGCTGCGGCTCAACGGCATCACCACGATCGCGGCGGCCAACCAGTATCTGGCGGACACCTACCGGGGCGAACACAACGCGCGCTTTGCCGTTGCCGCGGCCGAGCAAGGCAGCGCCTTTGTGCCGTTTGCCGCCAGCCTGCGGGACATTCTGTGCATCAAGCACGAGCGCGTCGTCGGACGCGACAATTGCGTGCGCTATGAAGGGCGGGTGCTGCAGATCCCCGAGCAGCGCCACCGCCGGCACTTCGTCAAGGTCAGCGTCCAGGTGCACGAATATCCCGACGGCACGATTGCACTGTTCCACGGCCCGCGGCGGCTTGCCGAGTATACCGCGGAAGGCACCCTCATTGCCGAGGAGAAGCAAATCAGGTCAGCCGCTTAAGCCCGCTCGGCGGCAAGCCCCGTGGATTTGTGGATAACGCTGTGCGTTACCCACAACCCCACAGGGCCATCAACAACAGAAGCGGACATATAATGTGCTACGAGAACCGGACATCTTTACGTGCTTGCGACACGGCGGCGCGAATGCCTTGGCATCATGATGCCTCGATTATAGCATCGGTGCGTGCGGACGTTGCTGACCCTGGACGACGACGTGGCGGCCAGGCTCAAGACGGAATCGCAACGCGCCGGCCGGCCTTTTCGCGAGATCGTCAACGAGACGCTGCGCCGGGGGCTGGAAACCGGCGCGCAGCGGCGAGCCTTCAAGGTGACGGCCCGCGATCTCGGTGATCTCAAACCGTAGCTTTCCCTGGACAATATCGCGGAGCTTATCGAGCATGGCGCCACGGTCTGCACGACGGACCGCGACTTCTCACGGTTTCCGGGCTCAAATGGACGAACCCTCTCGCGGAGACCCGCTGACCGAACGCGAGAACTGTCAAGGAGACCTAACAAGAAACAAGGCGGTTCGCGACGGCAGACAATATTGAACGCTTCCCCGGCGAAAGGCCGGGGTCCATCTCTCGGCGGCATGAGCAGGGG
>JBARIB010000678.1:0-1755 GCA_049799535.1 Allostellaceae bacterium
AGAAAGCCGGTGGATTTCTGCTCGAGCTCGATGAAGCCGAGCGCGCCGTTGTTGAACACGACGACCTACACCGGCACGCCGAGCTGCACCAGGCTGAGGAAGTCGCCCATCAGCATCGCGAACCCGCCGTCGCCCGACAGCGAGACCACCTGGCGGCCGGGGAACGCTGACTGGGCGCCGACCGCCTGGGCCATCGCATTGGCCATCGAGCCGTGCCAGAACGACCCGATGAGCCGCCGCTTGCCGTTCATCGCCAGATAGCGCGCGGCCCACACGGTCGGCAGGCCGACATCGCAGGTAAAGACCGCGTCCTCTGCGGCATGGTCGCTAATCGCCTTGGCGACCTGCTGAGGATGGATCAGCCCCTTGCCCGGAGTGCCGATTGCTAGATCGTCCAGGGCCTTACGCGCTTTGGCGTAGTGCTCGCGTGCCTGCGTCAGATGGGCCGCGTCCCATTTCTGCTTCAGCAGCGGCAACAGTGCCTCGATTGTCGCCCGGACGTCGCCGACGACGGCCAGATCGACCGCCGCCCGCCGTCCGATTTGCTCGGCTCTGATATCGACTTGCGCGATTTGGACGCCGGACCCCTGAGGATAGAATTGCCTATAGGGGAAATCGGTCCCGAGCATCAGCAGGACATCGCAGTCGAGCATCGCGTAGTAGCCCGACGAGAAGCCAATCAGCCCGGTCATGCCGACATCGTAGGGATTATCCCACTCGACATGTTCCTTGCCGCGCAGCGCATGCACGATCGGTGCTTTGAGGCGTTCGCCGAGCGACAGAAGCTCGGCGTGAGCACCGGCACAGCCCGAGCCGCACAGGATCGTGACCCGGCCCCCGCCATTCAGCAGCGCCGCGAGGCGGTCAAGATCGCTCCTCTCGGGCATCACTACCGGCCGAGGCGGCATCAGACCGGCGACCTTGAGCGGCGCTGCGGCGGCGGCGGTCTGTAATGCGACGTCGCCCGGGATCACCACCACCGAGACGCCGCGCCGGCCGACCGCCTCGCGGATCGCGACTTCGAGGACGCGCGGCATCTGGTTTGCCCCGGAGATCAGCTCGCAATAGTGGCTGCACTCACGGAACAGGTCCTGCGGATGGCTTTCCTGGAAATACCCGGCGCCGATCTCGGCGGACGGGATCTGCGCAGCGATGGCGAGGACCGGTACCCGCGACCGGTGGCAGTCGAACAGGCCGTTGATCAGGTGCAGGTTGCCTGGTCCGCAACTGCCCGCGCAAACGGCGAGTTCGCCCGTCAGATGCGCCTCCGCACCCGCCGCGAAAGCGGCGACCTCTTCGTGCCGGACGTGGACCCACTCGATCTTGCCCTGGCGGCGAATGGCATCGGTAATGCCGTTGAGGCTGTCACCGACGATGCCGTAAATGCGTTTGACGCCCGTTGCAGCGAGGATTTCCGCAAACTGATCAGCAACAGTGTTTGCCATGTATCCCTCATCGATAGGATCCAGACGTGGACTGATCGCCGGCCAGGGTAGTTAGGTCAAGTTAACCGTTGTAAATTTGTATAAAGGTGGCCGTTGGGCTTCTCGGACCATCAAGGCCGTTCCCCCAGCTCCTGGCCTCGGTAGGACGGTGGCGGGTTGATCTGTTCCACATGAATGTTCGACCCGGTGTAGAAGGTGCCGGTGTTCGGTCCCGCATCGGCGTCGCCGACCGCCGATGCACCCCTAAAGCCTGTTTGAGCCCGAGACGGTTAGGGCGTAGGTTATTCGGCGACCTTGAGCGATCTCGTTC
>JBARIB010000679.1:0-5164 GCA_049799535.1 Allostellaceae bacterium
AAGACGATCCCGTCCTTGTGAACATCAAGCCCGACATACGTGATACGATCCCCCACGACCCGTCCTCCTATGCATAAGGCTCGGCACCGGCCAATCCGGTGCAACCCTCGCTACCTGCATACTGTGAGACGGGTCGCCCCGTCTTCAGGCGGACATGTGGTCTAGCTATCCGACGTTACCGCGCGGCACCGAGCGCCTGCGGCTGACCCCAAGCCCATTGCACAGCGACGACGACATTGAAACGCTCGTCGCCGCGCTCGGCGACGTGTGGGCCCGCCTGACCCTGCGCCGCGCCGCCTGATCCTCTTGCCCCTGTGGGGGCGGAGTGTCAGATAATCAAATATGTCTCGCAAATTGAAAGCGGCTGTCGCGCAGCTCGGGCCCATCCACCTCGCCGATACACGCGGCGCGGTCGTCAAACGCCTGATGGCGCTGATGCGCGAGGCGCATGCCGACGGCGCCAAATTCGTCGTCTTTCCCGAGCTCGCGTTGACGACGTTCTTCCCGCGCTATTGGATGACGGACCAGAGGGAGATCGATAGCTTTTTCGAGCGCGAGATGCCCGGGCCCGAGACCCAGTTATTGTTCGATCTCGCTCGCGAGCTCGGGGTCGGCTTTTACCTCGGCTACGCCGAGCTGACGCAGGAGAAGGGCGAGCTCCATCGCTACAACACGTCTATCCTGGTCGAGGGCGACGGGCGAGTCGTCGGACGCTATCGCAAGATCCATCTCCCCGGGCATTCCGAGCATCTGCCCGACGCGCCCTTCCAGCATCTCGAAAAGCGCTATTTCGATGTCGGCAATGAAGGCTTCAGAGTTTGGCGCGCCTTCGATGCCGTCGTCGGCATGTGCATCTGCAACGACCGGCGCTGGCCGGAGACGTTCCGCGTCATGGGGCTGCAGGGGGTCGAGATCGTCGCGCTTGGCTACAACACGCCGACCGAGAACATCCACCACCCCGAGCCGATGCACTTGCGCATGTTTCACCACCTCGTGACGATGCAGGCCAACGCCTATCAGAACGGCACCTGGGTGCTCGCCGCCGCCAAGGCGGGCAAGGAAGACGGGTTCGGCCTGATCGGAGGCTCAGCGATCATCGCGCCGACCGGCGAGATTGCCGCCCGAGCGCTCGGCGAAGATGACGAGGTCATCACCGCGACGCTCGACCTCGAGCTCGGCGATTACATCAAGCGCACCATCTTCAATTTCGAGAAGCATCGCCGCATCGAGCACTACCGCCTGATCACCGAGCGCACCGGCGCCAAGACTGAGGTGTAATGGCGGCTCAGCAGGCGCACGGTTCGACCGCAGCGGCCGGCATTGTGATCGAAACCAGGCGCCTGCAACTGCGATCATTCCGCAACAGCGATCTCGCCGGCCTGGTCAGGTTGATCAATAACTGGGAGATCGCGGGATGGGTCTCCTCTGTGCCCCATCCCTATACCGAAGCCGATGGGCGGGAATGGATCGCGCGCGTGCAGCGGGATCATGCAATCGGTCGTCCGCGACGCTTCGCGATCGCATTGAAGGAAACTGGCCGACTGATCGGCGGCGTTGGATTGGATGGCAGTACTGGCGACGGCAGCGAAGAGCCGGCACTCGGCTATTGGCTGGGCCAGCCTTATTGGGGCAACGGCTATGCGCGCGAAGCTGTCGCGGCGATCATCGATTACGGGCTGCGGACGCTCGGCCTGGAAACCATCCGCGCCTACACCGATCCGGCAAATTTGGCCTCGCAGAAAGTTCTATTGCACTGCGGCCTCAAAGAGGTCGGCGAACTCGAGCTGATCGAACCCACTCGGCACGGTGCCAGGCGCGCGCCCCTATTTCGCATCTCGCAACCTCATCCCGCGTCGTGAGTGCGAGCGAATACACTCAAGCCTGAGTGCGCGCTTGCTCACCCCACTATGCGGACCGGCGGCACTTCGCGGGGGACAATCAGGTTGCAGCCCGTCACGGCCTTGATCTCCTCGACAGTCACACCGGGCGCGATCTCTCGCAGCGCCATGCCTTCCCTGGTGATCTCGAACAGCCCGAAATTGGTGACAACGAGGTCGACGACGCCGGGCGCGGTGACCGGGATCGCGCAGCATTCGACAAGGCGGGGCTTGCCGTCGCGCGTCTGATGCTCCATCGCAATGAAGACGTGCTTGGCGCAGGCTGCCAGATCCATTGCGCCGCCAATGCCGCCGCCCTGCTGCCCCGCCATCTTCCAATTCGCGAAATCGCCGTTTTCGGCGACCTCATAGGCGCCGAGCACGGTGACGTCGAGCCGGCCCGCGCGGATCAGCGCGAACGAGTCGGCGTGGTGCACGATCGCCGCACCCGGCCGCAATGTGACATGCTGGCCGCCGGCATTGACCAGGTGCAGATCCTCTTTTCCCGGCTCGGCGAGCGGGCCGTAGCCGATCACCCCGTTCTCGGAGTGAAAGATGATCTGCTTGTCGCCGAAGTCGAAATTCGAGCACAGGGTCGGGATGCCGATCCCGAGATTAACGATCCAGCCGTCGTCGAATTCCATTGCCAGCCGGTCGCACATTTGCTGACGGGTCAGTCCTTTTGCCCTCTCGCTCATCGCGCGATGCTCCCTGGACGCTGCGGCCACCAGCCTTTGGGGGGCGGCGGGATCTTGACGAGGCGGTGGACGAAAATCCCGGCCAGATGCACGTCGTCGGGGTCGATGGCGCCGACCGGCAGAATGTCCTCCTCGACCTCGACGACGGTGATCCGCGCCGCCATTGCCATAATCGGATTGAAATTGCGCTGGGACCGCCGGAAGCGCAGGTTCCCCGCCTCGTCTGCCTGGTGGGCCCGGATGAAAGCGTAATCGAGCGGGAGCGCGTGCTCCAACAGATACTCGCGGCCGTTGAAGACACGGGTCTCGCGGCCTTCGGCGAGTTCGGTGCCGACCGCCGCCGGCGTATAGAAGGCCGGGATACCGGCGCCGGCGGCGCGCATGCGCTCGGCAAGCGTGCCCTGCGGCGTCAGTTCGGCCTCGATCAGCCCCTTCTCGACATATTCGGTCAGGACCAGCTTCTGCGAGGCGCGGGTCGGTGCGGTGAAGGCGCAGACTACCTTCTTGACCTGACCGTTCTTGATGATCTGGCCCATATCGGGCGCATCGGCCGGCAGGGTGGCGCCGCCGCGAGTCGAATTCGATACGCAGGTCAGGTTCTTGGCGCCCTGTTTCGCGACCGCCTGATAAAGGTTGATCGGCATTCCGACGACCGCAAATCCGCCGAAGCCGAGGGTCGCTCCATCCGGGATGTCGCGAACCGCATCGTCGAAACTCGAACAGACTTTGCTCTTGGCGCTCATTCCCCACCGTGTGTGTTGTCTTGCCGCATCATGCGGCACCCCATCGGCTCCGGCAACCCGCTCGCGGAGGCTCGACTCGGCTCTCGTGATGCGCGGAAAACCCAGGTGACTGCGTTTAGCGGCGCGAATAGTTGCGTCGGACGACTAGGATTTGCCCGTTCATCGTACAAAGCGCAGAATTGCAGGTGAATGCTGCTTTGACGAGGTGCACAATGGCTCGCAAGGAACTGGCGGTCGAGAACGTGGCGGAAGCCTATTTGGCTCTGCTTGCAGAACGCGGGATCGAATACCTGTTCGCCAATGCCGGAACCGATTTCGCGCCGCTTGTCGAGGCATTTGCAAAGGCGGCGCGGACCGGAACCCCAGTGCCGCAGCCGGTGCTCGCGACGCATGAGAACCTCGCCTTCTCGATGGCGCACGGCTATGCCGTGGTCGCGCGCCGGGTGCCAGCGGTCATGGTGCATGTCAGCGTCGGGACCGCCAATGGCGTTTGTGGCGCTCTGAATGCGGCGCGCGAGAATGTCCCAATATTGTTCACCGCCGGCCGTTCACCGCTGACCGAGGGCGGGCTGCCGGGCGCTCGCGACGTCTACATCCACTGGGCGCAGGAAATGTTCGACCAAGCCGGAATGCTGCGCGAGATCGTCAAATGGGACTACGAATTGCGCAACGGCGAACAACTCGAAACGGTGATCGACCGTGCCATTGCGATCGCCACGACCCCGCCGGGCGGTCCGGTCTATCTGTCATTGCCCCGCGAGGTTCTGGCGGCGCCGCTGCCGGGGTTTTCCTACGATGCCCCGGCACGCCGTGTCGCTGCCGCCCCGCCCGGCGCCGACATGAGGGCGATCGATGAAGCGGCCCTCATCCTCGCGGCGGCCGAGAACCCGCTCATCGTTACCGCCAGCGCCGGGCGCGATCCGGCAGCCGTCGAAGCTTTGGCCGATTTCGCGCAGCGCTTTGCGATCCCGGTTGTCCAGCATCGGCCGCGCTATCTCTGCCTTCCGGCCGACCATCCTTGCCATCTTGGCTATGACGCCGGGCCCTATCTCGACGGCGCCGATGCGATCGTCGTTCTCGAATGCGATGTTCCCTGGGTGCCAAGCCTGAAAGCGCCGCGTCCGGAATGCAAGGTCATCCATATCGGCGTCGATCCGCTGTTCTCGCGCTACCCGATCCGCGGCTTCCCATGCGATCTCGCGATCACCGCGACGCCGGCGGCGGCGCTGCCTGCGCTCGGCGCCGCGCTTGGCCGGAATGTCTCTGCCTCTTCCGTCAGCGAGCGGCGACGGCGTTTGGTCGAGCAGCGCGAGAAGCTCGTGGCCGGCTGGCAGAAGATGCGCGAGGCTGCCGCAAGCATGCGCCCGATCCACATGGCTTGGGCCAGCGCCTGCATCGCCCGGGTCAAGACCGAGGATGCGATCCTTGTCAATGAATACACTTTGATGCCCGAACATTGCGGGTCGAATAAGCCGGGGAGCTATTTCGGTTCGAGCACGGCTTCCGGGCTCGGCTGGGGCGGCGGCGCTGCACTCGGCGCGAAATTGGCCTCGCCCGATCGGCTGGTCATCGCCGTCCTCGGCGACGGCTCGCATCTGTTCGGCAATCCTGTCGCGGTCCACCATGCGTCTGCCGTGCACAAATTGCCGGTGCTGTTCGTGGTGATGAATAATTCGATGTGGGGCGCGGTACGCCGCGCCACATTGGGCATGTATCCCGAGGGCGAAGCGGCGCGCAGCAACAAGCCGCCTTTGATCGACCTCGACGAATTGCCGGCCTTCGAAGAGGTCTGCGCGGCTGCCGGCGGCTACGGCGAGCGCGTCGACGACCCCGCCGCCCTACCGGC
>JBARIB010000680.1:0-2330 GCA_049799535.1 Allostellaceae bacterium
GTCTTGGCTCTCAATGCGTGCTCGATGGAGTTGCCGTGACAATGGCTTCATTTCGGTTCCTGTGCTCGGCTTGTTAGGCCATTGCCCGCGAGCGGCACGGGTGCCGGGAGCTAACAACGTCTCACAGGTAGACGCGGGCTTCTTTCCCTCGCGGGTGTTGTATCCGCCGCACTGCCGGCCCAAGGTCCGGGCACAATAATTCCGCCTGTCTCGGGGGCGGCTCCCGCCTGTGACCTTCAGGGCGCTTTCGGTTTGCCGAGGGCAATCTTCAATGGCTCGATCTTGTCCCCTGCCGTAATGACGGCTCTCAGCATGGTCGGACCTTCCTAAAGACGGCTACGGCGTTGTTCCGGGACTGCTTTTGGCTGTCTACCATCTGAGGCTCTCCACTCGAAATCGGAAACCTCGCTTGGTTCCGGAGCCAATAACGCGTCGCTTACCCCGAGCAGATACTCACGCCGGATCGATCGGACAGCCTCGCGAACGCAATGCGCGTTCAACGTAGTCTGATCGCGCATGCGGGAAGCTTTCGATCCGCATGCGCAACGGTCGCCCGTCTCGCGCGCAGCAAACTAATTGCTTTGGCTCGCCTGCGGCGGTTTGGCGGAGGTCCGGTGATATCGCGACCGACCACCCCCGAGCGGCGGTACGCTTCACAATCCGTCGCCCAGCGCTGGCCCGACCGCGCGCGGACATCGTCACGACCGCGGCTGACGTCTCCAAGCCGACTCAGTCTGGTCGGTCCGTCCTGAAATGGCGCGTCCGGACGTCGCGTGGAATTGCGCTGTCTCCGCAGGTTGCATTACGCCGCCTTCTCCCCCGCCTGCCGCTGTAGCCAGCGCTGCACGCGCGGGTCCTCGCAGACGGTAACATTGAACCGCATCCACGGAGAGCGCTCGAGATGCGGACGGAAGACCGTGCCAGGCGCCAGTACAATGCCGTCGCGCTGCGAGTTTTCCGCCAGCGCCAGCGAGTCGTCGATATGCGGGAAGCGCGCCCAGACGAACATGCCGTCCGCAGGCTCCGCGAACAGTTCCAAGCCTATGCGTTCGAAGGCGCGCACAACATTGAGCCGCGCCTCACCTAGGCGCTCGTGCAAGCGTGACAGATATTTGCGGTAATGGCCATCGACCAGCATCAGATAGATCAGCCGCTCGGTGAATGGCGAGGTGCTGATGCTGGTCAGCATCTTGATGTCGGCGAGTTCGTTGGCGACCTTCTGCGAGCAGGCGACAAAACCGACGCGCAGGCTGCCGGACAGCGTCTTGGAAAAGCTGCGCGCATAGATCACGCGGTCGAGTTGGTCGAGCGTCGCCAGGCGAGGCGTCGTCTTCACCTGCAGATCGCAGAAGATGTCATCCTCCACGACGGTAAAGTTGTGGCGCCCGGCGGCCTGCAATACCTTGAACGACACATGCGGGCTCATGTCGGTTCCCGTCGGGTTCTGCATCACCGACTGGGTGAAATAGACTTTCGGTCGGTGGGCTGTGGCCAGCTTTTCGAGAATAGCGACGTCCGGTCCGTCGGGATTGCGCGGCACCGCCAGCATTTCGACACCCTGCAGGCGCAAATCGCCAAACAAATTGTAATAGCCGGGGTCGTCCACCAATGCCGCGTCACCGGGTTTGAGCAAGTAGCGGCTGACGAGCCCGAGCGCCTGGCTCGTGCCTTGCGTCAGCAGGATCTGGCCCGGATGGGCGGTGATGCCGAGCCCGGCCAGCATCAGCGCGAGATGCTCACGCAGCGGCAGATAACCGAATGGGCGCCCGTATTCGAGCAGGTAGGCGCCGTTCTTGCGGGCGAGCACGTTGAGGCTCTGGCGGATGCCGGCTTCGTCGAACCACGAATTCGGCAGCCACGCGCCGCCCGCGAGCAGGGTGTTTTCGTCGGCTTCGAGCTGGCGGCGGATCAGCCAGACCAGTTCCTCGTTGCGCCTAAGGTTATCGGACGGGTTGGGGTGCGTCGCCTCCGTAGGCGCGAGCGCGAGTGCCGTATAGAAGCCGGCGCCGCGGCGAGACTGCAGACAGCCCATCGCGACCAGGCGATCGTAAGCCTCGACGACCGTGAAACGGCTGACATTGTAGCTTTGGGCAAAGTTACGGATCGACGGCAGCTTGGTGCCCGGCCGTAGGTGCCGATCGTCGATTTGCCGCTTGATGCCGGCCACGATCTGGTCGGCGAGCGGCAGACCGCTGTTCCGGCTAACGGTTAGGGAAAGCATTGCCGGTTCCCGCCTCTCGTCGGATTGGCCTGGTCGCTGGACCAATACAGTTATGCCAACTGACGTTCAAACTGTCTATTACTATTCTGGCGAGTGTTCCCCACTATGT
>JBARIB010000681.1:0-4764 GCA_049799535.1 Allostellaceae bacterium
GCACACTGTCGGCGACGCGTGCAAAGTCGATGTGCGGCGGCGCCGACGCGATACCGAGGGCCGCGCCGCGGCGCGTAAGCTCGGCCAGGCGGGCGGCGGCGAGCAGCGATTTCGAGGGGATGCAGCCGAAATTCAGGCAATCGCCGCCCATCAAGCCGCGCTCGATCAGCACCACCTCGGCGCCCATTTGAGCCGCGCCGGCAGCAACCGCGAGGCCTGCCGCGCCTCCCCCAATGATGCACAGATCCGGAGTGAGAGGGCGGCTCATGCGGGCCTTCTGGCGCGCCAGCGCTTATAGCCGACCGGGATCAGCGCCAGCAGGGCGAGACCGACGATCGGCACCAGGACGGAAGGCTTGAAAAGTACGGCCGCATCGGGCTCCTCGACGACGCTGCCCAGCCCGTTGCCGAGGCTCGCATAGACAAAGGTACCGGGAATGATGCCAAGAAAGGTGGCGAGCACAAAAGTCGGCAATCTGACGCCGACCAAGGCCGGAACAAGGTTGACGAGCCAAAATGGGAAGATCGGGACCAGCCGCAATACCAGGAGATAATTGAAGGCATCGGCGCGAAACCCGGCCTCAAGCTTGCCGACGAAGCGCCCAGCGCGTTGCGCGAGACCCCCAAGGCCGGCGCGGGCGGCAAGAAAAATAGCCGTCGCGCCGAGTGTCGCGCCAAGAACGGCGCACGATGCCCCGAGCCAGGTTCCGAACAGAAAACCGCCGGCAATCGTCAATATGGCGGCGCCGGGGACCGACAGCGCAACCAAAACCGCATACGCCGCGATGTAGAAGAGGAGCGCGACAAAGCCCCAGCGCTGAGCGACGCTGCACAGCCAGTCGCGGTTCTCGGCGAGGGCGGCAAATGTCAGATAATGGTATCCGCCGGCCAGCATGAACGCGATCCACGCGGTGATGAGCAAGCCCAGCGGGAGGAGCCGCTGAATGGCGATGAGCCGTCGTTGCGACATCAAGGACTAAGGCACCGCTACAAAATCGTGCGGAATGCTATCGCGCCAAGTGACGTGAGGTGGTCACCTTAGCGTGAATTTAACCCGCTTCGCGCACACGCAGGTGGAGGTGGCGCTGGCCCGGCTCGCCGCCATGCGCATGCATGTGATCTTCGAACTCGACAGGAACCGAGACGAGCCGCCCGTGACGGACGCCGCGTTCCGAGAATAGCTGCTGCGCGAATTTCCGGATGTCGTCCATTGCGCCTCGCAATATCGCGGTCTCAAGGCAGCTGTCGTGATCCAAGTGGACGTGCATCGTAGCAACGGTCAAGTCGTGCCGATTATGAAATGACGCGGTTAACCGCGCCGCTAGCTGCCTTTCGCGATGATCATAGACGTAGACGATTGCTGCGACCGCACCGTGTCGGGCATCGGCTTGGTCCTGGCGCTCGGCAAGGCCCGATCGGGCAAGGTCGCGGATTGCTTCCGATCGGTTCTGGTAGCCGCAATCGGCGATGATGCGGTCGAGCGCCGCCATCAGTTCGTCATCCACCGTGATTGTGATCCGCTGCATCGGAACTCTCCCGCATCACCCAGCGTATGATGTTTTTTAATAGACATCATACACTCTCACGTTCTACGTAGCTGATCCTATCGTCGGCGGAGGCAAAGATGCGCCTCAAAACGGATCGCGGCGGATTCGCAGAAATTTCGATCGATACACCGGCTCCGCAGCTCCTTGCGGTCGATCATCGTGTCAGTCCGTCTGGCACGCCTGAACTGGCCGGTCGTGACCTCTACAATGCGACATTGTTCTTCCGGGTCGCGCCGAAATAAAGCCGCTGCGGGTGAAATTCGGCTTTCTGTCTTGTGACGACCGTAGCGCCACCATCGGCTCGAAGGTAATCACCCTCTACATCATCTTGATTGCGGCCAGCCTGCTCGCTTGGGCCTGGGCGTTTATATCGTTCCGCGGCGACCCGCTGCTGTTGGCTACGGCGCTGATCGCCTATGGCTTCGGGTTGCGGCACGCGGTTGATGCGGATCATATCGCCGCGATCGATAACGTCACCCGTAAACTGATGCAGGAAGGCAGGCGCCCGATAACGGTCGGGTTCTTCTTCTCACTCGGCCACTCGACTGTCGTGTTTGCTGCCTCGCTCGTCATAGCGCTGACCGCGAGCAGTCTGCAGCAGCGGTTTCCGGGGCTCGTCGAGGTCGGCGGCTTGGTGGGCACACTCGTTTCGGCACTGTTTCTCTTTGCTATTGCGATGATCAATCTCGTCGTTCTGGCGGAAGTGTACCGGATATTCCGACGGGTAAGGCAGGGCAAGAAGTTCAAAGAAGAAGAACTGAATGGCTTTCTGTCGCAGCGCGGTCTGATCGGCCGCTTGCTGCGCGGCTCGTTCCGGCTGATCTCCCGCAGCTGGCACATGTATCCGCTCGGCATGCTCTTCGGGCTCGGTTTCGATACCGCTAGTGAGATCGGCTTGCTCGGCGTCTCGGCGGCCGAGGCCGTCAAAGGCCTCTCCATCTGGTCGATGCTGGTGTTCCCGGCGCTATTCACCGCAGGCATGTCGCTCATCGACACTAGCGACGGGATGCTGATGGTGGGTGCCTATGGTTGGGCGTTCATGAACCCGCTACGTAAGCTCTACTACAATCTTACAATTACCGGCATCTCGGTCATCGTTGCGGTAGTGATCGGTGCAATTGAGACTGCGGGGCTCGTAGCAGAAAAACTCGATGTCTCCAGTGGAATATTGGTGGTGGCGGCGATTGCGACAGATCATTTTGAGGTGCTTGGCTTTATTGTGATCGGTATCTTTTTATTGAGCTGGCTTGTCTCGGTTGTGATTTATCGGGCCTTGAGCTACGCCAAAATCGGCTCAGGGTAACTCAATTGCGCCCGCCGAGAATTGCCGGGGGAAGCGTTCCTATACCCGCCCGACGATCGAGCGCCCCGATCGCAGCCCGGAAGTCTTTCGAGATCCGCGGCGTTACGTAGAAGCGATTGATGAGCGCGATGACCACCATTGCGAGGAACAGGAGGATTTTGACCGCGAGGAGACGCCTATAAGCTGTACGGAGCATCGCCTCGGTGCTGCCGACCAGCAGCAGCGTATTCACCGCACCGGTTCACCGCGATGAGAGCGACGGTAAGGTAGCCCATTTGTGAGAAGCGCCTGATCGCATCGCGGATTAGGCACATGCCGGCCGCGTCCTCTGCCGATCGGCCAATGGCACCAAGCCGCCGAGCCACAGACCGGCGGCCAACAGGTGCAGGGTCTGGTTGGCTTCACGCGCGATCCCCAAGGCACCTTCTCCCATCGCGGCATGACCAGCTCGACCTTCTTTGCAACCGGAGAAGAGGCCGCGGCTAGGCGGTCGGTGTTCGGCGAGACGATCGTCAAGTAGGCAGCGCCGTTTCCGCATGGCCGGGAGTGGCCCGGGCCCAAGGAGCCTTGATCTCGAGCTGCCCTGTCTGCTCCATAGCGCCATTGGCGACGAGAAGGAAGATTACGAAAAGAAGGATTTGGACAACATCGGAGTTCCTTTCGCTTGAAACCGGCCGTTCGGGTGCCGGCGAGGGAGGAGAAGGTGCTTGCGAAACGCACCGCAGTCTCGTCATCCGCCATAGTGGTGAATGGCTGGAGGCCAAGTGCCGAGGACGCTGACCACGGAGAGAACAGCAAAACCAAGCGCCTGCTCGAAGAGGACCGACCGAGCGAGCATGGCGATCGGAGCGGATGGCTGCGGTTCCCGGCGAAGGCGCGGCAGCAGGCGGAACCGATTGATCAGCGCAAGAACCACCATCACAAAAAACAACAGGATCTTCAGACACAGAAGTCGGCCGTAGGGCGTGCCAGCCAGCGCTTCGACGCTGCCGACCAGGAACAGCGTGTTGATTGCGCCGGTCGCGGCGAGTAGTGCCACCGCGGCGTATCCCATATGCGAGAAGCGCGGCACCACGTCGCGCGCGACCGAAATCCAAGCCGCGCCGGATGGGGACCGCGCCCGTCCGAGCAGCCAGGTTAGAGGAACCAAGCCGCCGAGCCACAGCCCGGCAGCAAGCAAATGCACCATTTGATTGATCTGATGGACGAGCCTGGCCAGTCCTTGGCCCTCCACGGCATGTCCGACCCAGCCTAGGCTGACCAGCAGCAGCAGCGAGAGGACGAGGATCGCCGGCACTCGCCGACGCCCCAGCGGCGCGAGGCAAGCTCCGATCAGAAGGAATGCGAACAGCAGCCGCCAGCACCAGACGTGTCCGAAGCCGGTATTGAACAGCACCGTGCTGATCGTTTTGGGATCGAGCGCCGCCGCAGCCGAGCCCGCCATGTTGGCGGTGACCGCGAGCAGCAGGCTCAGGGCCGAAAGCAGGGCGACGATCGCACCGATTATCGTCACGCGCCAAAACCAGGCATCGAAGGTGACCAGAGCGTTGGCGGAAGTCGTGGTGGTATCGACCGCGAGTCCGTAGAGCCGGAAGGCGCCGCAGCCGAAGACCACGATCACCGCTGTGAACTGTAGCAAGCGCGAAACGATCAGCACCTCAGCCACGACCTGGCTCCGTGCCAAGCCTCACGGCTTGATATCGAAGGTGAAAGTGCCTTCGGTCGGGTGGGTATCGACCGAGACGACGCGCCAGCTGACCAAGTAGGTCCCCGGCGTCAGCGGCTTCAGCCTGATCTGGAGCTCGTCCGGACTGCCTTGCGGGATCTGGGCATTGCCGAGGTCGACGCGTTGTCCCGCATCATTCGTCACGGTCACACTGCTGAACGCGGGTTCGAGATCCTGTGTGAACCACAG
>JBARIB010000682.1:0-1513 GCA_049799535.1 Allostellaceae bacterium
CGTTGTGCGCCGGTGGAGACCACGCCATGACCAGTAATAGCACGAAGTTGCCGGTTCTGGGTTCGGACGCCGAGATTGCGGTCGGTCTTCTCGATGAGTGGTTTGATCCGATCGAGGCCGGTTTGCGGGATCGGGTGCGCGAGCTCATCCAGACGATGATCGAGAGTGAGCTAGAGGCGGTGCTCTCACGACCGCGCTATGCTCGCCGGTCCAAGGCGGATCCCGAGAACAATGGCGCTTTCAGTGTCGCGGGCCACCGGCACGGCCACCGATCGCGCTCGCTTCTGGGGACCTTTGGCCGGGTGCAGATCGCAATGCCACGGGCAAGGCTCGACACCGCGGAGGGCAAGACCACGGAGTGGAAGAGCAAGGCGCTGCGAGCTTACCAACGGCGCACCAAGCAGGCCGATTCGCTGATTGCCGGGGCCTATCTGGCCGGCACCAACACCCGTCGGGTTCGTCGGGCGCTCGCCGCGGTGTTTGGCGGCGCGGTCAGCAAAGATACGGTGAGCCGGGTGTGGCGAAAGGTGAAAGCCGATTGGGATGCCTGGAATGCCCGCTCGCTTGCCGAGGAACCGATCATCCGCCTAATCCTCGACGGCACGATGGTGCGGGTCAAGCTCGACCGCAAGGCCACCTCGATCGTGCTGCTGGTCGTGCTCGGCGTGCGCCAGGACGGCCAGAAGGTGCTGCTGGCGGTCAAGAATATGGGTGGCGAGACCAGCCAGGCTTGGCGCACCGTCCTCGACGACCTCGTCAAGCGCGAGCTGCGCCGGCCGGAGTTCCTGATTGTCGATGGCGGGACTGGGCTGGAGCAGGCGCTGGCTGCTTTGTGGGGCGATGTGCCGACACAACGCTGCACCGTCCACAAGCATCGCAACCTACTCGCCCACGCGCCCCCGCGGCTGCATGACGAGGTCTCGGCCGACTACAACGACATGATCTACGCCGCCTCGCCTGCCGAGATCGAACAGCGCCGCCGGGCCTTCCTTCGCAAATGGCGGCTCAAATGCAAGGCGGTATCCGACAGCCTCGAGGAGGCCGGTGATCGGCTCTTCACCTTCACCCGGCTGCCGCCCAGCCAATGGAAGAGCGCTCGCACTACCAACACGATCGAACGGCTCCACGAGGAGTTCAAGCGCCGGATCAAAACCCAGACGGTGCTGCCGTCGGCCGAGACTGCAGCGATGTTGTTCTGGGCACTGCTCGCCTCAGGTCAGATCACTATGCGCAAAGTGGACGGATGGCAGAGCCTGACCCAGAAACTCGCCGATAAGCCGATTGACCTTGCTGCCTGACCACGTATCCTCATCCAATCGGAGACCGCGCCAATCAAATTCCAACACAGATCGCGACGGCACCGACGGGCAACTTCCAAATTCTTACCAAAAGCCGCTTGCTCCCCTCTTACTCCCTCGTTGGCGATGGCATCAGCGGCCAAGTTCATTTGAAAATCGTGGGTCGATAGCTCCATGGGGCCAAATCTATCGAAAATGTTTTCTCCTTCTTTGAG
>JBARIB010000683.1:0-1914 GCA_049799535.1 Allostellaceae bacterium
TGATCGGCGATAATGTCATCTCGATGCCGGATAAGTGGGAATACCCGTGGTTCGCGGCCTGGGACCTCGCATACCACACGCTGGCCTTGGCGGTCGTCGACATCGACTTCGCCAAGCAGCAGCTCGACCTGCTGCTCCGACAGATGTACCTGCATCCGACCGGACAGATCCCCGCCTATGAGTGGAACTTCAGCGATGTCAACCCGCCGGTACAGGCCTGGGCAACGATCTTTCTCTACCGCATGGAGCAGGCGGTGCGCGGCCAAACCGATCTCGATTTTCTAAAGCGGATGTTCGGCAGGCTGTCGTCGAATTTCGGCTGGTGGGTGAACCGCAAGGACCGCTTTGGCCGAAGCCTCTTCGAGGGCGGGTTTCTCGGCCTCGACAATATCGGCGTCTTTGACCGCAGTGCGCCTTTGCCCACCGGAGGCCATTTGGAACAGGCCGACGGTACCGCCTGGGTCGCCTTGTTCTGCCAGAACATGCTCGAGATCGCTTTCGAGCTCGCCGCACACGACCCGACCTATGAGGAGTTGGCGGCGAACTACGCGATGGAGTTCGTGCTGATCGCGCGCGCGATGAACGAGATCGGGCCGGACGGCATGTGGGACGAGGAGGACGGCTTCTACTATGACGTGCTTCGTTTGCCCGACGGCACCGCCACCCGCCTCAAGGTGCGCTCGATGGTGGGTCTCTTACCGCTCTGTGCGACGACGGCCGTGGACAAGTGGCAACGCGAGCGGGTTCCCAGACTGACGGCGGGAGTTCAGGAGCGGCTGCGGCGCATGCCGGAGCTTCGCGAATCGATCCATGAAACCGGGCCGGGCCATTTGGGAGTCGCCGGGCGGGGCATCATGGGACTGGTAAATCAGAGTAGGCTGCGCCGGATTCTCACTCGGATGCTCGACGAGAACGAGTTCCTGAGCCCCTACGGGATCCGCTCGCTATCCCGCTATCACGCCGAGCATCCCTATGTCTTTTCGGCGGGCGGTCAGGAGTATCGGGTGAGCTATCTGCCGGCGGAATCGGACAGCGGCATGTTTGGCGGCAACTCGAATTGGCGCGGGCCGATTTGGATGCCGGTCAACGCGCTGATCATCCGCGCCTTGATGCATTATTTTGCGTATTACGGCGACAACTTCAAGATCGAGTGCCCCACCGGGTCCGGCAACTTGATGAACCTGTTCGAGGTCGCCCATGAAATCACCAATCGGCTGACCCGAATCTTTCTGCGGGATGAGAGCGGACGGCGGCCGGTGTTTGGAGGTGCCGAGAAATCCCAGCTCGATCCTTATTGGCGGGACAATTTGCTGTTCTATGAATACTTCCATGGCGACAACGGCGCGGGCATCGGCGCCAGCCATCAGACGGGCTGGACCGGGGTCATCGCCGGCCTGATCGACATTTTTGGCAAGCTCGATGCCGAGACCTTTCTGCAGGGTGGCCGGGGAGCGGCCTTTGGCCGAGAGATCGAGACGGCGTAGGGGACGATCATGGCGACCGCCCCACGCTATCCAACCCTTTATCAGATCAATACGCGCGTCTGGCTCAATCGGCTGTCGCGCCAGGCCGGCAAACGCGTAACCCTGGCCGACATCGACGACGCGACGATCGACGGCTTTGCAGAGCAGGGCTTCGACTGGATCTGGCTGCTGAGCGTTTGGCAGACCGGCGCCGCCGGACGGGCCGTTTCGCGCAGCAGCCCGCAATGGCGCGCCGAGTTTCAGGCCATCCTTCCCGACCTGACCGAGGACGACATCTGCGGCTCCGGCTTTGCGATCACCTCGTACACCGTCAGTGATGCGCTGGGCGGTGAGAAGGCGCTGGCGCAGTTCCGCGAAAAACTGGCGAGGCGCGATATCAAGCTGCTGCTCGATTTTGTGCCGAACCACACCGCTCCCGACCACGCCTGGG